>JAFYPY010000008.1 GCA_017547345.1 Bacillota bacterium
ATGCCTCATTACTGCCGGATTTTCAGAAGTTATCATTATCTTAAACTTCCCAAATCCTGCAAGACCTATACTTCCGGCTACTCGCAAAAATCCGGCTATCTCTGCAAGCTGACAACACTTTTTTTCTGATTCTAGCCTGGATAGTTCATTTTTTACTTCAGCAGCAAAAGACATATATCATACCTCCTTTTTTAATTATTATGATTTTACAACAATCCTTGCAAAAGTAAAAGTATTTTTTACACGGACATTGGAGTTCTTTTTTTATGTCCTTAAAATTGCTGTTTTTCAACATTTTCTATTTACTTGAACCTAGACTTTGATGTATAATTGTTTAGATTATGTTTTAGAGAGGACAGTAAAATGAAAAATAATTTCACTCAGGCTCTTAAGGAACTTACAGGTTTTGATTCTGAGCCAAGTATAGAGACATCTGTTCGTGAAGATGTCATCTCTTTAGAAGAAGTAGTTAATACTTCCAACGAAGAAAAAACACATATTACCAGCACTATGGTTATTAAGGGCGATATCAAGTCCAAAGACAACGTTATTAATGAAGGTGAAATTTTTGGAGAAATTGATACCACTGAAAATATAACTTCTTCTGGTTTAGTTATAGGAAACGTTTCTGCAAGAAATATGCTTATGAACGGAGCTCGTCATAGAGGCGATATTGCTCTAGAAGGCAACTTAGCAGTTAGAGAGAACTCTGTAGTTGTTGGCAATGTTAATTGTGATAATTTAGATTTAGCAGGCAAGATTAAGGGCGATTGCGACGTTAAGACTTTTGCTAAAATGAAGCAAAGTGCATACATTTTTGGTAATGTAATCGCAGACGATTTTGAAACAGAACAGGGTGCCAAAATCATCGGTACTATTACAACTAGAACAGGGGATCTTGATTTAGACTCCGATTTCGATTTTGGAGGTGAATTCTAATGTCTGATATCAATATGGATATGAATATGGAAACTCAGGCACTAGTTCCTGAAACATACGACGAAATGGGTATCATCGGTCCTGAAACCAAAGTAGTCGGCGATATAGCAACAAAAGGTCACATCGCAGTACTAGGTGCTGTAGTAGGTGACATCAATGCCATAGGTAATGTTATTATTGCAGGCAAAATCGAGGGTAATATCAAGTGTGATAACTTCTATGTTGAGGAAGGCAAACTTGAAACAAACATTGAGGCTACAGGCTCTGTACATATAAAAGAAAATGTAATCTTAAAAGGGACAGTTCGTTGCAAAGACATCACAATTACAGGCACAGTACTTGGCGATATTGTTGCAACAGGCAAGATTGGCATCTCAAAAACAGGCGTTGTTAAAGGCAGCGTTAAGGCTTCCCAGATGGCAATGGAACTTGGAGCAAAACTCGAAGGTTCCATCGCAATCGTATAATGACGAATTGAGTAAGAAACCCTATGAGTATTAAACGTTGGAAACAGGTTATTACATCTTTTGTGCTGCTATTGATAGTTTCCCTCATTATATTAGCAATTATTTTAGGACTACGAATAAATCACTATAAGAACCTTATTGAAGAAGGTGCACTTATAGATTTAACATCATATGATTCTTTAAGCCCTACAGAACTTTCTCATTTATTTAAGTATCTAAGTTCTTCGAACAATTATGGGTCTAAAGAATACCAAAATCTTTTCCCTGATTTGTATGTAGAAAACAATTTTGATTATGTTTCGGCAAAATCAAAAGTATGTTATCTAACATTTGATGATGGACCAAACGTTGCAACTACTACAAGAGTCTTGGACATTCTGAAGGAACACAACATTAAGGCAACCTTCTTTGTTATCTATTCCGATGGCGAAGAAGAAAAAGCTTTGTATAAGCGTATGATAGACGAAGGCCATACAATAGGAGTACATTCTGCCAGCCATAATTATGACTTAATATATTCTTCCATAGATGCATATTTGACTGATTTTGAAAAGTTGTCTTCTCATCTCGAAGATATAACTGGCGTTAAACCTGAGGTGTTCAGATTCCCAGGTGGCTCTATTAATACTTACAATAATTCCATGTATAGAGAGCTTATTGCAGAAATGATTAGAAGAGGCTATACGTATTACGACTGGAATGTTTCCAGTGGTGATGCTACTTATCCTACACTTACAAAAGAAAAAGTTATAGATAATGTTCTTAAAGGAAGCATTGAACAAGATGATGCCATAGTTTTGATGCATGATAGTTATGGTCATGATTCTACTGTAGCCGCACTTCCTGAAATCATTAAAGGAATGAGAAATCAAGGATACAGTTTCGCGGCTCTTGATAAAACGGTAACTCCTTGGTGCTTCGGATATTAACAAAAAACAATTAAGGTGGATTTCATTTAGAAACCCACCTTTTATATTGCCTTAAACTCTATTATATATTTACATATGCTCTTCCATCGCTACAACAATAGCATGCTGTGCGCTATCAAATACATATTCTCTACCAATTAGGTCGATGAATCCGCCCTGTTCCATTAGGCTATAAACCTTTGGCTGTACGCTTGTTAGATAAACTTCTGTACCCATTTCATTCATTTCTTTAACTAATTCAGTTAAGGCCTGAATACCAGAAACATCGATTACAGGAACGCCTCTCATGGATAAGATTAGCCCTTCTGTCATTCCTTCTTCCTTAATCTTCTTGCTTAGCTTATCAACTACAGCGAAGAAAATTGTACCAGTTAGGTAAGCAACCTTAACTTTCTTTGAAACTGCAGGAACATGAACACCGATTTTATCAAGTCTTTCCTTATCGATTTCTGCAACTGTAACATCTATATCAGTTAACTTAACTAGTAATAAGAACGCAGATACCGCAACACCGATTAAGATAGCCTTAGTTAAGTCTAGAACCACTGTCGCTACCATTGTGATGACAAACTTAAGGATTCCAGGCTTGAACTTGTGTCCAAAGATGAAGTCGATGTTTTCCCAGTCGTTCATTCTCCAAGCTGTAACCATAAGAACGCCTGCTAGTGCAGAAAGCGGAATAGTTGACATGATTGGACCGATTACAAACATGGAAAGTAATAGAATTACTGCGTGGATGATACCGGCAAGTCTTGTTTCGCAACCAGCTTTGATAGCAACGCTGGTTCTTGCGATAGCTGCTGTCGCTGGCACACCACCAAATAATGGAATAACCATGTTACCGATACCCTGTGCAACAAGTTCTCTGTCAGCATTAAAATCTTCTTTTTTCATCTTGCTCGCTGAAGCTCCACAAAGAAGAGATTCAATCATACCAAGGGCAGCAATGGAGAATGCGGGAACAAGTAAATTCCAGAACTGATCCATGCTAACGCCTACAAGGGATAATCTGTCTTCAAGCATGATGGACTTTGGAATATCTCCTACTACTTCTACATTGAAGTCGAAGAAATAGCCCGCGATTACAACTAAGATAATCGCTGCAAGTGATGAAGGTAATTTTTCATTAAGTTTCTTTGGCCATAACAGCATGAAAAGAATTACTGCTGTACCGATACCAACGGCCTGCCAATTCGGACTAAATCCATCTGTAAAATATGACACAACCTTTAAGATTGCAAGGTCACCTTCGGACTTGACTCCGAAGAAGTTGTCTAGCTGACCAAGTGCAATGATGATTGCGATACCAGACGTAAAACCTGTGATTACAGAAGATGGTATGTAATATATGATTCTGCCTAGTTTAAGCACGCCTGCAAGTAATAGGATAACCCCTGCAAGGAAGCTGGCCATGAAGATACCCTGTAAACCATACTGTGATGCAAGAGTAATTAGGATGGCTGACATTGCCCCTGTAGGACCTGAAATCTGGAAAGATGCTCCAGAGAACATACTGATGATGATACCACCTAAAATAGCCGTTACTAGACCAGAAGCTGCTGTTGCCCCAGAGCTGACACCGAATGCCAATGCTAGTGGAAGAGCTACTGCTGCAACTGTAATACCGGACATAACGTCTTTTGTTAGTCTTTGACCGTTATAACCGGCAAATTCCTTTTTTAAATCTGCGAAATAAGTTTTCACCAAATTCATTTGTTTTTGCGCCTTCTTTCTTTAATAAAAACCTTTGATTTAACTATGTTAAGAAGCTTTGCTTCCTAATTTCCAAACCCAATTATTTTAACACATTTTTGACATAAAATCTAGTATTTATTGTTATGGATTATGCCCTACCTTCTTCTAATTTGTGCATTTCTCTATGTTCCATGACCAGCATTACGACAGAAATTGCTGCTGCCAAAAAATCCGCCGCCGGGCCCGCAAACATGAGCCCATCAATTCCGAAAAATCTAGGCAATATTATTATTAACGGCATTAAGCACAGCAACTGCCTTGTGATTCCAAGGAAGGTCCCCTTTGCCGGTTTTCCTATGGAAGTAAAGAAGTTTGATGAAAGCGGCTGAATATTATTTAGGAATGTACAGAACATATAAATTCTAAAGTATTCTACAGCAAAAGCAAAATACATCTCTGAACCATCACCAAATAAACCTATTATCTGTCTTGGGAATGCCTGGAATAGCACAAATGCAAATATGCATATTATACTGCTGGCATTTAGACTGAGCTTCAGTACCTTTCTCACTCTTTCATACTGTTTTGCCCCATAATTAAAGCTGATTATAGGCTGCATTCCCTGTCCAATCCCTATGCAAACAGAAAAGAACATGAAACTCACTTTATTTATAATTCCGGCGCAGGCAAGTGGAATAGATTCTCCATATACAGACATTGCACCATAGTATGTCAACGTATTATTTAATATTATTTGAACTGCCATCATAGACATATGGTTTGCAAGTTGCGCAAGACCTAAGCTAGCCGCATAACCGCCGTATCTTACCCTAGGTAGTAGATGTTCTTTCGTTATTTTTCCTGCCTTATAGTTTGATATATATCTAATAACTAGGATAGCCGATACAATCTGTCCAAGGATAGTAGCAAGTGCTGCACCCTTCATTCCCATATTTAGTCCGAATATAAAAAGTGGGTCCAAAACAGCATTCAAAATAGCACCTGTTAGGTTGCACATCATCGAGTATCTAGGGCTTCCGTCGGCTCTAACTAGGTGAGATCCACCGTTTGATAACATAAAAAACGGGAATCCGAGAGCTGTTATGCCTACGTACTCTTTAGCATATGGAAGTACGTCCTGCGGTGAACCAAAGAACAATAATAGTGGTTCTAAAAACACAAGGGTAATTGCCCCTATTATTAAGCCTAGGGAAAATAAGATAGCCGCCGCGTTTCCTACATAAAACAACGCTTTTTCTTTATCCCCTCTGCCCATGGACAGATTAAAGGCTGATGCTGCACCAATGCCCATCATCAAGGCTAAACCAATGCAACAAGTCGATAGCGGAAAGGCAACATTAGTCGCTGCATTGCCCAGTTCACCTACGCTCTGACCTATAAAGAATTGGTCAACGATGTTATATAGCGCTCCTACTACCATGGCAATTATGCTCGGTATTGCAAATTTTCGTAACAGAGTCCCAACAGGCTCTTTGCCCAAAGGGTTATCAACTGTAGGATTGTGTAAATTCATATTTAAACCGTCCTATTTTATAAATTAAGAAGTGCAATCGCCACAGCTATCAAGCAAAGGGCCACGCCTTTTTTTATACTTATCTTTTCCTTAAATGCTACGATTCCTGCAATAACGATGATAACCATAGCACCGATGCTATATGTAGGATAAACGATTACTGAGCTTACTTCTCTTAAAGCCGCTAGTAAGAATACTGAAAAATAGTAGTTTGGTATGCCCACCAAAATACCAAAAATTATGTC
>JAFYPY010000009.1 GCA_017547345.1 Bacillota bacterium
CGTTCTATCTCCCTTTTGCTAACAGTATTCTCCCCCGAAAGCCCTAGTTGCCTTGCTATATCCTCGAGGTTTTTGTTATTCATACTCATCAGTAACCTCCTTCAAACAATTCTTATATATAATATGCACGAAATATTAAAAACTTTCATACTATGAATTATGTCGGGAGGTTTTATTATGCCTAAAAATTCTGAACTTCTTTGGGTTTTCTTCCTTCTTTTGTACCTAAGCAAAAGAAGCGACTTACTTCACCACTTACATAGGATGACTGAGGTCTTAAACAAAATGGATAATATAAGCGGTACTGTAAATTCCATAAGCGATATTAATTCAATTATTCAAAAGGTTGGACCTATGATGGCTGCCTTTAACAGTTTTCAATCCGATATCTCAGATGAATACTACGAGGAAAATAGAAATTCCATCTTTTAATAAATCCTTTTTTGTTGTATAATATATTAGATTTATTCAATGAAAACATTGGAGGTTTAAGATGGCATTAGTAACCACAAAAGAAATGTTCAAAAAAGCTTTAGTTTCAGATTACGCAATTGGAGCTTTTAATGTAAATAATATGGAAATCATTCAGGGTATCGTGGAAGCCGCACAGGAAGAAAAATCACCACTTATTCTTCAGGTTTCTGCAGGCGCTCGTAAGTATGCAAAGCCTGCTTATTTAACAAAATTAGTTGAAGCTGCTATTCTTGATACAGGTCTTGATATTGCTCTTCATCTAGACCACGGCGAAGATTTTGAAATTTGTAAGAAGTGTGTGGACGATGGTTTCACATCCGTAATGATCGACGGTTCCAAGCATTCTTTCGAGGACAACATCAAGCTTACAAAGCAGGTTGTAGAATATGCTCACGCTCACGGCGTAGTAGTAGAAGCCGAACTTGGTAAACTTGCCGGTGTTGAAGATAACATCAAGGTTGACGCTCGTTCTGCTACATTTACTGACCCTGATGAAGCTGCTGAATTCGTAGAAAGAACTGGAGTTGACTCTCTAGCTATTTCCATCGGAACTAGCCACGGTGCATACAAGTTCAAGGGTGAACCTTACTTAGATTATGAAAGACTTCAGAAGATTCACAAATTAATCCCTGATACTCCACTTGTACTTCACGGTGCATCCACAGTATTAAAGGAATTCGTTGACAAGTGTAACCAGTACGGTGGTAACATTCCTGGCGCACAGGGCGTTCCTGAAGATATGATTAGAGAAGCTACTAAGTACGGTATCTGTAAGGTAAACATCGACACTGACCTTAGACTTGCTCTAACAGCAGAAGTTCGTAAATATCTATTAGAAAATCCTGCTGAATTTGACCCTCGTAAATACTTAGGACCTGGTAGAGATGCTATCAAGGCTATGGTTTCCCATAAGATTAGAAATGTGCTTAACGCATCTAACACTTTATAAAAAACAAAGACTTTCAGTTTTAATACACTGAAAGTCTTTTTTATTTGTCCTAATTTGTTGCAAAAAAGTTATTATCTATTCTTTCCCAATCACTTCTAAGTTGTCCAATATTCCCCTTGAAAATCTCCTTTACTTCTGGCAAATCCCTGAAATCCATAGGTCTAAACAAAGAAGAATGCGAACCATCTTCTATGGCTCCCGCCTCCGTCAATGCGTAATGGACAAATTGCGAACAGAAATAATAACCCTTTCTTTCATATCTCTTGTTGAAAAAGCACATAGGCAGACCCAAAATGCTATATCTATATTTATCTTTATGGTAATCCATATGTCTAAACAGTCTAACAAGCTTGTTATATGATTTGTCTGTAATTTGAAGTTCGTATACAGCACAATTCATATCATCGGAGTCACCCATAATCCCATCATAAGCGCTCTCCACAACGAATCCGGCAGGAAGCAGAAGCCTCTTATACTTTCTGGAAAAAGTATATAACCTATCAAAATTCTTGTCGAGAGAAATAGATGCATGAGTATATTCACTTTTTGTTGCCAAGTAGACAGCCTTTGAGCAAAGGGTAGTACTCTTGGTCAATAAAATATAAATTTTTTTCATAAATATCCTCAAATAAAAATGGTGCTGTCATTTATTGATAGCACCATTATATCATTATTTTGCATTAAATACATTAACAAAATATTAACTTTATTTTTTTGAGTGACCAGAAAGAAGATTATTCTTCATATCCCATAATCTCTGTGAAAGGTCTACATAGTAAGTCTGTGGATTTTCGAAACGCAGAGTTTCACTCCATAGAGTTTCAAGCTGCTGCTGGCAGTATTCTCTAATCTCATCTACAGAAGGACTTTCGTATACACATTCACCCTTATCGAATAGCTGAACATGTAAGTCTCTTACATAGTAATTTGTTACTGTAGTTCTCTTCCATACAGCGTTTGGATCGAAGATCTCGTACTCTTCCTGTTCAGGAACAGTTTCCTGTGCAAGAGTAATAACATCGCCTCTAGCCTTACCTGTATCCTTGTCGTAAAGTCTAAATAGATTCTTGAATCCAGGGTTAGTAATCTTTTCGATATTCTCAGAAATCTTAATCTTTGGAACTGTAACACCATCTGTTTCTAAAGCTACTAGCTTATATACTCCACCAAATACCGGCTGTGACTTGGCTGTAATTAATCTCTCACCCACACCAAAGGAATCGATGCAAGCGCCTTCCATTATTACGTCTCTAATTATGTATTCGTCTAGTGAGTTTGAAACAACAATCTGGCAATCTGTTAAGCCTGCTTCATCAAGCATTACTCTAGCTTTCTTAGTTAAGTAAGCCACATCACCGGAGTCAATTCTGATACCCATCTTAGCAGGTTTTAATTCCTTAAATACTTTGATAGCATTTGGAACACCAGATTTAAGTACATTATATGTATCTACCAGTAAAATACAATTTTCTGGATAGATTTCTGCATATTTCTTGAATGCAGAATATTCATCAGGGAACATCTGAACCCAGCTGTGAGCCATAGTTCCTGTTGATTTAATGCCATAATCTCTATCTGCAATAGTACAAGCTGTCGCTGCACAACCTCCAATGTATGCTGCTCTAGCACCATAGATTGCAGCATCTCCGCCGTGTGCTCTTCTAGTACCAAATTCCATTACAGGTCTTCCCATTGCTGCTCTTGCAATTCTGCTTGCCTTTGTAGCAATCAAGCTCTGATGGTTGATTGTAAGCAATATCATTGTTTCTATGAACTGCGCCTGAATAACAGGACCACGCACTGTCAGAATCGGCTCATGTGGGAAGATAGGTGTGCCTTCTGGCACTGCCCATACATCGCAAGTAAACTTAAAGTTTGCTAGATAATCAAGGAATTCATCACAGAAAAGATTCTTCTTTCTTAAAAACTCAATATCCTCGTCTGTGAATTTAAGGTTATTTAGGTATTCAATTACCTGCTCAACCCCAGCCATAATGGCATAACCACCTCCGTCTGGTACACGTCTAAAAAACATGTCGAAGTAAGCTATGTTATCCGCCATACCTGTTTCAAAATAACCGTTAGCCATGGTGATTTCATAAAAGTCAGTCAGCATGGTCAGATTCAATCTTTTATCCATTTGGATGCCTCCGTTTTCTCTGCTATAAAAGCTTTTTTAAAAAATGTCCTGTATAAGATTCCTCACACTGAGCAACCTCTTCAGGAGTTCCCGTTGTCACAATGGTTCCTCCTCTGCTACCCCCGTCAGGGCCTAGATCGATAATATGGTCTGCCCTCTTTATGACATCGAGATTGTGTTCTATTACTACTACTGTATTTCCTGCATCTACTAACCTATCTAATACTGTAATAAGTTTGTCCACATCGGCAAAATGCAAGCCCGTAGTCGGCTCGTCAAGAATATACAAAGTTTTGCCAGTACTTCTCTTAGAAAGTTCTGACGCAAGCTTAACTCTCTGGGCTTCTCCACCACTAAGCTGTGTAGATGGCTGGCCTAATTTAATATAGCCAAGTCCTACTTCCTCAAGAGTTTTTAGCTGTTTTACAACGCTTGGTATGTTCTTAAAAAATTCTACTCCTTCACTGACACTCATGTCAAGTACATCAAAGATACTCTTTCCTTTATACTTAACTTCTAGCGTCTCTCTATTGTATCTATGTCCCTTACACACTTCGCAAGGCACATAAACATCTGGAAGGAAGTGCATCTCAATCTTTATTATACCATCTCCACTGCAGGCTTCGCAACGCCCACCTTTAACATTAAAGCTAAATCTTCCCTTTCCGAAACCTCTCATCTTCGCTTCTGGAAGGTTTGCAAACAAGTCTCTTATTCCTGTAAACATACCTGTGTATGTGGCAGGATTGGATCTTGGCGTTCTTCCTATAGGTGACTGGTCAATATCAATTACCTTATCAATGTTTTCGATTCCTAGGATTTCGTCGTGTTCGCCAGGCTCGTCTAGAGTCTTATTAGTAATTTTTGAAACTCCTTTGTATAGGATTTCATTAATTAAACTACTCTTACCAGAACCAGATACACCCGTAACGCAAATAAATTTTCCAAGAGGGAATTCCACATCCACATTCTTTAGGTTATTCTGTCTCGCACCCTTAATGGTAAGAGTCTTTCCGTTTCCTTCTCTACGCTTTGATGGAACATAAATCTTCTTTTCGCCGGAAAGATATTGGCCTGTAAGTGATTCTTTGCATGCCTTTATATCATCCACAGTTCCTTGCGCAACAAGCTCACCGCCGTGAATTCCAGCGCCTGGACCAATATCTATGATGTGGTCAGCCGCATACATAGTGTCTTCATCGTGCTCTACGACGATTAATGTGTTACCTATATCAGTTAAGTGTCTTAAAGTCCCAAGAAGTTTTTCGTTATCCTTCTGATGAAGGCCGATGCTTGGTTCGTCCAAGATATATAAAACGCCAACTAAGCTTGAGCCAATCTGAGTTGCAAGTCTAATTCGCTGAGATTCACCGCCTGAAAGTGTTCCAGCTGCACGGCTCAAAGTCAAATAATCAAGACCTACATCAATCAAGAATTTTAGTCGCGCCTTAATTTCTTTCAGTACCTGATGTGCAATTTTTTGTTCTTTTTCTGTCAGTTCAAGACCTTCTACGAAGTCTAGCGCTTCTTTGATTGACATTTCAGAAAAGTCTGCAATGTTAATTCCTCCTACAGTAACCGCTAGAACCTCTGGTTTTAGCCTTTTCCCCTGACAAGAAGGACATAGGTCGATAGACATATATTCATCCATCTTATTTTTGAAATAATCAGATGTAGTCTCTCTATATCTTCTTTCGATGTTGTTTATTACGCCTTCGAAAGGTCTATTCATAAGTGTCTTAGAACCAGTATTAGCACTTGTATAGTAATAAACAAGGTTTCTCTCACCAGTTCCGTATAAAAGCTCTTTTACAAAGATTTCTGGTAAATCAATAAGCGGCTTATTGATATCCACTCCATGATCCTCTGCGAGAGCATTTACTTGCTGACGATAGAAGCCACTAAACTCCATAGACCCAAACACTGTACTTAACGCCCCGTCAGGAATACTAAGGTCGTATCTTATAATCTTGTCCGGATTTAGTTTCTGTGTGTATCCAATACCATTACACACCGGACACGCACCAAATGGAGCATTAAATGAGAACATTCTAGGTTCCAATTCCTCAATGCTCACGCCGTGATCTGGACACGCAAACTTGCTACTAAAAGTCTTTTCGTAATGCCAATCGTAGTAATCACCGATGATATTAACCAACCCTTCACCATGTGACATTGCTAGTTCACATGCCTCTGAAATTCTTCCTTCTTGGCCGGGCTTTACTACGATTCTATCTATAACGATTTCAATAGTATGCTTAAAAGTCTTTTCAAGCTTTATTTCATCCTCATCAAGCAAGAAAGTTTCACCATCAATTCTCACACGGCTAAAACCTTCTTTTCTTATCTTCTCGATAACTTTTTCATGTTCGCCTTTTCTTCCTCTAACCACAGGAGCTAAAACTAGAAGCTTTGTTCTTTCCTCAAACTCCATAATAGCATCGACTATCTGGTCTACGGACTGGCTTGTAATCTCTTTTCCGCAAATAGGGCAATGTGGCTTACCAATTCTCGCATATAGTAGTCTAAGATAGTCATGGATTTCTGTAACTGTACCTACCGTTGAACGAGGGTTTCTGCTAGTCGTTTTCTGGTCGATAGAAATGGCGGGAGACAGCCCTTCAATGTACTCAACATCTGGTTTTTCCATCTGTCCAAGGAACTGACGCGCATAGGATGACAAACTTTCCATATATCTACGCTGACCTTCTGCATATATAGTGTCGAATGCAAGTGAAGATTTGCCGGAGCCGGAAAGCCCAGTAAGCACGAC
>JAFYPY010000083.1 GCA_017547345.1 Bacillota bacterium
CAACGTTACACTGAGACGCGAACTAGATTTATATGCCAACGTTCGTCCTGTCAAGGTTCCCGACGAAGGCATCGACTGGATGTTCTATCGCGAAAATACAGAGGGTGAGTACGTTCTAGGTAGCAGTGGCATAGAAGTTCCGGGCAAGCTTGCCATGGACTTTAAGGTTACTACTGATGAGGGCACTAGAAGAATCGCAAGATCGGCTTTCGAATATGCTAAGAATAACGGCAAAACTAATGTGGCCATCGTCACAAAGGCTAATATTATGAAGAAAACAGACGGCAAATTTTCTAAGATTTGTAACGATGTTGCTTTAGACTATCCTGAGATTAAGACAGAAGACTGGTACATCGATATAATGACAGCAAACCTAGTCAATAAGAGTATAAGAAATCAGTTCCAGGTTTTTATTCTGCCTAATTTATATGGTGATATCATTACTGACGAGGCTGCCGAAATCCAAGGCGGTGTAGGAACTGCAGGAAGCGCTAACATAGGAGACAACTATGCAATGTTCGAAGCAATTCATGGCTCTGCGCCTAGAATGATAGAAGATGGACTTGCTGAATATGCAAACCCATCCAGCATTTTTAAGGCTAGCGAAATGCTCCTTCGTCACATTGGCCTAACAAGCAAAGCAGATAAACTCTCTGCAGCCTTATACAAATGCTGCGATACAGAAAAAGCTGTAGTCGTTACTGGATTTGCAGACGGTAATACATGCAAAGAATTCGCCGACTATGTAATTTCAAATTTATAAAATCCCGTCCTTTCATATAAGCATTCAGATATTATTTATACATGTCTGGATGCTTCTTTATTTTGTATGCAAGAACGGCCCAAACCCTTGAAAATACTAGCCTTTAGATGTATAATAAATTGTTCGACATTTTTAGAAAAGGATGTATAAACTATGAAAATTATTGAACTATTAAAAGATGACAAACTATCATTATCCTTTGAGGTTTTTCCGCCTAAAGTAGACTCTTCCTTTGAAAGCGTTAAAACTGCGACTGAAGAGATTGCAAAACTAAAACCCGCTTTTATGAGCGTAACTTATGGTGCAGGTGGCGGTACAAGCAAATACACATTGGATATTGCTAAAAACATAAAAGATAAATACGATGTGTCTTCACTAGCTCATCTAACTTGCGTTTCTTCAACTAAAGAAACTGTTCGTCAGCGAATTGAAGATATGAAAAATGCCGGAATCAAGAATGTAATGGCACTTAGAGGAGATATTCCTGAAGATATGCTTGGTGATGACAGAACAAAATGGGATTACAGATATGCCATCGATCTTGTTAAAGAATTAAAGGAATCCGATGCTGATTTCTGCATCGGCGGTGCTTGCTATCCAGAAATTCACCCTGAAAGCCTAAACCAGAAGGACGATATCAAATACCTAAAGGAAAAGGTTGACGCAGGTTGTGAGTTTTTAACAACTCAGATGTTCTTCGATAACAACCTTTTATATAATTTCCTATATAAAATCAGAGAAGCTGGTATCACAGTTCCAGTAGTTGCAGGCATTATGCCTATCACTAATGCAAATCAGGTTGCAAGAGCAATCAGCCTATCTGGTTCTCACGTTCCACAGCGTTTCAAGAGCTTAGTAGATAAGTTTGGCTCTGACCCTGCTGCTATGAAACAGGCTGGTATAGCCTACGCCACTGACCAGATTATCGACCTATTTGCAAACAATGTTACAAACGTTCACGTTTATTCAATGAACAAACCGGATGTTGCGCAGAAGATTCAGAGCAATCTTTCTGATATTTTAGGTAAATAAATGATATTAGTAAAAAAATACAATGAACCACAAATTAATATACGGGAAATCTTACGTTACATGGGATGCAAGGATTCTAGCGAAGATATCGCTGCTCTCATAAATGAATGTCTAAATGAAATACAAGGTAAACTTTCTTACAGGGTATGCTATGACACTTTCGACATTAATGTCACGCAGGAAAATGTCGACCTTGGTTTTGCAACAGCAAGTAGCAGGGGCCTTAGTATAAACCTCGAAAATTGTCAAAAGGCAGTAGTATTTGCTGCTACTGTTGGCCTTGAAATAGACAGACTCATTGCCAAATATAGCAGGCTTTCTCCGTCAAAGGCCCTATGCTTTCAAGCAATAGGAGCAGAAAGGATCGAAAGCCTTTGCAATGCCTTTAATGATGAAATCACAAATGGAGCATTACAAGAAGGTTTTTATACAAGGCCTAGATTCAGTCCCGGCTATGGGGATTTGCCGCTAGATATACAAAGGGATATCTTCAGTTGCCTAGATTGCCCTCGTAAAATCGGACTTTCTCTAAACGAAAGCCTACTAATGTCACCGTCTAAATCCGTGACCGCCATTATCGGATTATCTAAGACACCAAAACAATGTAAAACAGCCAGCTGCACAGACTGCACTAAAACAGATTGCAGCTTTAGGAGGTAATATATGAAAATTCTAGATTATATGAAAGAAAACATCCTATACCTTGATGGCGGTATGGGTACACTTCTTCAGGAAGCGGGTATGAAGCCCGGCGAGTTACCAGAAATGTGGAATCTAACTCATCCTGAAGAAATCATAAAAATTCAAAAGAACTACTTCGATGCGGGAAGCAATGTTGTTAACACTAATACTTTTGGAGCTAACTCATTAAAATTCGAACTTCCTCTTTTAGAAGAAATCATCGAAGCCGCTTGTAACAATGCTAAAAAGGCAAGAGAACTATCAACAGCTCCTAGCGAAAAGTTCGTTGCCCTTGACATCGGCCCATGTGGCAAACTTCTTAAGCCATACGGAGATTTCGACTTTGAAGACGCGGTTGAACTCTTCGCTCAGATTGTTAGAGCAGGTGTTAAACACGATGTTGACTTAATCTTTATCGAAACTATGAGTGATAGCTACGAAACTAAGGCTGCACTTCTTGCCGCAAAGGAAAACTCCGACCTTCCGGTCTTCGTTTCCAACGCTTATGGAGAAGACGGTAAGCTTATGACAGGTGCAACTCCTGCTGCTATGGTTGCCCTAGTAGAAGGCATGGGTGCAGATGCCGTTGGAGCAAACTGCTCACTAGAACCAAAACAGCTAAAAGGAATCGTGGATGAGCTTCTTGAAAACGCATCTATTCCGGTTTTATTAAAACCTAACGCTGGTTTACCTATGGAAAAGGACGGAAAAGCAGTCTATAGCACACTTCCAGATGAGTTCGCTTCCGATTTAAGAGAAGCATGTCAGAAGGGAGTTAGCATTCTCGGTGGATGCTGCGGTACAAACCCTGAATATATCGCTAACATTCACGAAGCTACAAAAGACTTAAAACCAGTAGCAATCGAGGCAAAGAATATCACTTGCGTTTCTTCATATACTCACGCAGTTAAGTTTGAAGAAAGGCCTATCCTGATCGGCGAAAGAATCAATCCAACTGGTAAAAAGAGATTCAAGCAGGCCCTTGTAGAAAAGGATATCGACTACATACTTCAGGAAGGTGTTAACCAGCAGGATGCTGGTGTTGAAATCCTAGACGTTAACGTAGGACTTCCTGAAATTGACGAAGTGGCAATGCTAAAGACCGCAGTCTGTGAGCTTCAGGCAATCATCAATCTGCCACTACAGATTGATACTGCTAGCGCTACTGCCATGGAAGCAGCTCTACGCAGATATAATGGTAAGGCTATGATTAACTCCGTTAACGGTAAGGACTCCTCTATGAGAGAAATCTTCCCGCTAGTTAAGAAATACGGTGGTGTCGTTGTTGCTTTAACATTAGACGAAAACGGAATCCCAACTACTTGGGAAGGCAGAGTAGAAATCGCTAAGAAGATTTTAGCTACTGCCGCTGAATATGGTATCCAAAAGAAAGACATTATCTTTGATACCCTTGCTATGACTATCAGTGCAGACTCATCTGCTGCAAAGGCTACACTAAAGGCCCTTGAATATATCAGATACGAACTTGGTTGCCACACATCTCTAGGCGTATCCAATGTTTCCTTTGGACTACCAAATAGAGAAGCTGTTAACAGCACTTTCTTCGCATGCGCAATGGAAAGAGGCCTTTCTGCAGCAATCATGAATCCATTCTCAGCTGGCATGATGAAGACTTACTACACATATAATGCTCTTCATGACTTCGATGAGAACTGCGGTAAGTACATTGAATATGTAACTACTCACGAGGAAGTGACCGTATCTAGCCAGCCATCTATTCTAAAGTCTAACGAAACTTCTGGCAATTATGCGTCTGCTCTTCAGAAGGCCATCGCAAAGGGACTAAAAGACCAGTCGGGCCAGCTAACTAAAGAACTATTAGCAACCGTTGCTCCACTAGATATCATCCAAAAGGAAATCATTCCGGCGCTAGACATCGTAGGCAAGGGATTTGAAGAAAAGACTATCTTCTTACCTCAGCTACTTATGGCTGCTGAAGCCGCTAAATCTTCCTTCGAAGAAATCAAGTCATTTATGGCAAGTCAGGGTGGTGCATCTATCGACAAATATCCGATTGTTATCGCAACTGTTCACGGCGATATCCATGATATCGGCAAGAACATCGTTAAATTGCTATTAGAAAACTATGGTTTCAAGGTAATCGACCTTGGTAAGGACGTTGCACCAGAAAAAATCGTAGATGCTGTTATCAAGCACAAAGCTCCTGTTGCAGGATTAAGCGCGCTTATGACAACTACTGTTCCTGCAATGGAAGAAACTATTAAACAGCTAAAAGAAAAAGCTCCTTGGTGCAAGGTTGTAGTTGGCGGTGCTGTACTAAATCAGGAATATTCAGATAGAATCGGCGCTGACAAATACGCTAAAGACGCTATGGAAACTGTTAGATTTGCTGACAGTATCAAAATATAAATTTAATATCGTAATTATTAGGAGGAAAAAATGGAACAATATTTAGCTGGTGTTAACTCCATGACGTTCTACGCAATTGTTGCTACTGTCCTTGGATTTATCACTGTAATGTGTTTTGTATTTCTAGTAAAGAGCTATAAGGCTGGTGTTGCAATCGGCATGGACCCTAAGGTCTTAAAGAAGACTATTATGGCAAGTGCCACTTTCACACTTTTACCTTCTATCAGCATTTTGCTAGGTGTAATCGCGCTAAGCGGAACTTTAGGAGTTCCTTTCTCATGGCTTAGACTTTCTGTAATCGGCGCCCTTCAGTACGAACTAAATGTAGCAGAAATCGCTGCACAAAATATCGGACTAAGCGGCCTTAATTTAAGCGAACTAGACATAGGTGCCTTCGTTACTATCGCACTTGTAATGACAATGGGTATCCTAGGCGGAGTTTTCTGCTGTATCTTCTTCTTAAAGAAATATCTTGGAAAACTTCAGTCCAAACCTAAAAAGGAAAGCACAGAAACTGACTCTCCATCAAAGCCAGGTTTTGGTGCTCACGCTACAACTGCTATGTTCGTAGGTCTATGTGCCGCATATATCGGTGCATATATCGGACAGGCGATGCCTGGTGGCGGTTCAAACTTTATGCCAATCTTCGTAGCAATTATTGCTGCAGCATGTATGACAGTGTTTGAATTCCTTGTTCAGAAAAAGAAAATATTAGTACTTGAAAACTTCAGCTTAGCAGCTAGTATGCTTATCGCAATGGCGGCTGCAGTAGTTGTTAACTTAGGATTATAGGGAAGGAGGCAATTAAAATGAACGAAAAAGAAAAATTCTTCAAAAAGTTTAACGATGGCCTCCACAGAATCGGCCGTATAACTCTAATATTGGCAGTAGCAATGCTTGTCGCTGTACCTTTTGTAATAGGTGCAATAAACGGCGTTATGCCAAACCTTGGCGGGTTCCTAAAGGGTTTTGCTAATGTTGGCCTTATCTATATTCCAGTTGCAATCGTAGAATTCCTTGTTTATGCTCCAATGCTAGGCGTTGGTGGTAGTTACCTTTCCTTTATCACAGGTAATGTAACAAATATGAAAATCCCTTGCGTTATGAATTCAAAGGACATCGCTGGAACTGAAGCCGGTACTCCAGAACACGAAATTGTTTCTACAATAAGCGTTGCAACAAGTGCAATTACTACTACTTTGTTAATCGTTGCTGGCGTAATTCTTCTAGTGCCACTTCAGCCAATCCTTCAGACCCCTGAATTATTACCAGCATTTAATAATGTAGTGCCTGCATTATTCGGTGCTCTTGGTCTAAAATATTTTATTAAGAGCCCTAAGATTGCTGTTATTCCATTAGTTTTAATGAGTGCTCTTTGCATCTTTGTTCCAGCAGCAATCGGTCAGACAAGCCTATTATTAATTCCAAGCGGTGGCCTTGCCCTTGCAATCGGGTTTATTTTATTCAAGAAAGGTAAGATTTAGAGGAGGATATTATGAAAATTATATTAATTGTTTTAGCATGCTTTCTTGCTTTTGTTTTACTCCTTGTTTTAAGAGCAGTAACACTTAAGCCAACAGCAGCCAAGGAAGCAAAGGTTATTTTAGATGAAAGCCCTAGAGCTTCCGAATACGGTCAGAAACTATCTAAAATGGTTCAAGTGGAAACCGTTTCCGCAAGAGATCAGGAAGACCGTACAAAATATTACGAGTTTCATAAAGTTTTAGAAGAGCTTTTCCCAAATGTTCACGAAAAATGCGAAAAACATGACTTCAACGGAAGCTTACTATACAAGTGGAACGGACAGGGTAAAGCTGAACCTATTCTACTAATGAGCCATCAGGACGTAGTAGAAGCAAATGGTGAATGGGAACACGAACCATTCAGCGGAGATATTGATGAAACAGGAAGAGTCTGGGGTAGAGGAACTGTAGATACTAAAGCCAGCCTATTCTGCATCTTTACTGCTGTTGAAGAAATGATTGCTGAAGGCTTTGTTCCAAAGGGAGACGTTTATATCGCATCTAGCTGTACAGAAGAATGGAGCGGAGAAGGTGCCCCTTTAACTGCAGAATACCTTGAAAAGAATAATGTTAAACTTAGACTTCTTCTTGATGAAGGTGGTATGATTATCGAAGAGCCAGTTGGCGGCGTAAAGGGTACATACGCTATGGTAGGTCTTGTGGAAAAGGGATACGGTGACGTTAAGTTCATTGCACATGGAAAAGGTGGACATGCAAGCGCTCCAACTAAAAACACACCTCTTGTTAGACTAGGAAAATTCATGGTTGATGTTGAAAAGAAATATCCTTTCAGATCAGAATTTTCACCTACAGTTGTAGAAATGTTTACTAGAATGGCTCCTAATATGGACTTTGGCATGAAGGTATTATTCTCAAATATGGGAATCTTAAAGCCATTACTTGTTAAGATTCTTCCAATGGTAAGTGCTCCTGCGGCTGCAATGCTTAGAACAACATTGGCTTTCACAATGGCTAGTGGTGCAGAAGGTGCTAATGTACTTCCTCAGGAAGCAAGTGTTGTAGGTAACATGAGATATATCCAGCATCAGCCAAACGAAGAAAGTATTAAACTTATCAGCGATATCGCAAAGAAATATGATATTGAAACTGAAGTTATATACCATGATGCTCCTTGTCCAGTTGTAGACTTTAGAAGCGAAGAATTTGCTATTGTTGAATCTACAGTTAATGAAATTTATCCTGGCATCGGTGTTTGTCCTTACACTATGACAGGCGGTACTGATGCAAAATACTACGCAAATGTTTGCGATAACTGTATAAGATTTGCTCCATTATATATCGATGAACAGCAGTATGAATCAATTCATGGCTTAAACGAAAACATCTTCCAAGGTGCATTACCTATGGGCGTTGATTTCTATAAGACAGTTATTAAGAAAGCATAGGATAATAAAAGAAAGAGACCTCAAATTGAGGTCTCTTTTATTCATTTTTCTTTGGTTTGTTTATTGATATATTCAAGAGCACTTTTGCAGGGCGTATGCCTGAGGAACCGCGGCTCGAGAGATATCAATGTAACTATAATCCTAGTCCGAAATTCTTCTTAACTCTCTTCATTGTTTCCTTTGCGATTGCGTCAGCCTTAACTGCGCCGTCAGCTAGGATATCAAGAAGTTCCTGAGAATGTCTAATTTCTTCGTATCTTTCCTTGATTGGTGCAAGGGCATTAACTGTAACTTCAACAAGATCCTTCTTGAAGTCGCCGTAGCCTTTGCCTTCATATCTCTTTTCAAGATCTTCGATAGATTCTCCTGAAAGAACGCTATAAATGTTAAGTAGGTTACTGATACCCGGCTTGTTTTCAACGTCGAAACGAACAACGCCTTCGGAGTCAGTAGTCGCCTTCATAATTGACTTCTTAATCTTTGATGGTTCATCAAGAAGGGAAATTCTGGAGTGAATGTTTTCTGCACTCTTACTCATCTTCTTAGTAGGATCATCAAGAGCCATGATTCTTGCGCCTGCCTTTAGGAATCTACCATCTGGCATTACGAAAGTTTTAGGATACTTGCTGTTGATTCTTCCAGCGATATCTCTGCAAAGTTCAATGTGCTGCTTCTGGTCGTTACCAACTGGAACAACATCTGTATCATATAAAAGGATGTCTGCTGCCATTAGAACAGGGTATGTGAATAGACCTGTTGGCGCGGATTCCTTATTCTTGCTCTTATCCTTAAACTGAGTCATTCTGGATAATTCACCTGTATAAGAATTACATGTTAATACCCAGTTTAATTCAGCATGTCCTGGTACATCTGACTGTACGAATACGATGGACTTCTTAGGGTCAACACCTACTGCTAGGTATAATGCTGCCACATCTAAAATGTGTTCTTTTAAAGCTTTTGGATCCTGAGGAACTGTAATCGCATGCATATCTACGATGCAATAGATACATTCATGGTCATCCTGAAGCTCAACGAACTGCTTAAGTGCTCCTAAATAGTTACCTAAGTGGATATTTCCTGTAGGTTGTACACCTGAAAATACTCTTTTCATTGGACTAGTGCCTTCTTTCTCTAATTATATTTTATTTCTTTTTTGAATTCTTCTATTATTGCTTTTTCTGCACGCGAAACTGTCATCTGAGACACTCCAAGTGCCTGTGCGATTGCACTTTGTGACTTGTTTTCGATGAATCTTTCCTTAAATATGAATCTGTAACTCTCACTAAAACGATTAAGAACGTTACTGATGATTTCGTTCATTTCTATGCGTTCGTATCCTGTATCTTCGAAGCCGATGTATCTTTCAAGAGGATTTTCATCGGAATCTTCATTTGTAGATGCTGCGCTTTCTAGAGAGTAAGTACCGTAAGCTTTGAAGCTTTCCATAGCTTGCATTATTTGTTCATGGCTAAATCCAGTTGCTTCAGATATTTCTTCGATAGTTGGAGTTTTTCCAAGCTTAACAGTAAGTTCATTTTTTACTTCTTGTACTTTAGTTGCAATTTCTTTAGTTCTTCTAGGGACTTTTAAGCTCCACTGCTTATCACGGAAATATTTTTTAATTTCGCCTAGTATAGTAGGAGTGGCAAAGCTCTTAAAGTCAAACCCCTTGGAAACATCAAATCTTTCAACTGCAGAAACTAAAGCTAGTGCTCCAACCTGGTAAAGGTCATCGTAATCGACGCCTTTACCAAGATATTTTCTGATAAGGATATCAACCATGAAAAGATAATCTTCTACAATCTGATTTCTTAGCTCGATGCTAGGATTAGATTTATACTGGTTGAATAATTCTGTGTTCATTATTTTTCCTTTACCATCTTAATAGTGTTCTTGCAATTTTCTTCTTTGATTATTTCTAATTTATCCATTAGGGAAGTGATAACGAAAAGTGCTAAATCTCCTTCGTTAGGACAATCCAAACATGGTCTGTAGAGTTTTTCGACATTATGTCCTGTGCTCTTATCTCTAACATAGATTTCCATCTTTTCATCATCTATCAGGCAATCTACCTGAAATTTTTCTGCCCAACCTTCTGAACCGTGACAGCAGATATTCTTGCATGCTTCACCAACAGCGTTTTTAATATCCTCGATTTGATCGATATTAAATCCTGCATTATCAGCTGCAGATCCTACCGCAAGTCTTACCATAGTTATATATTCAGGCTTTCCGGGTATTACAAAGGTTAATTTGTCTGCCATAATACGGCCTCCTTTGAACTATTTTAATTCTATTTGCTGACCTTCTTTTGGGTCTAACTCTTCTTTAATTTCATTTTCCAATTCATCCTGGCGTGCAACCTTAGCTAATGAGATGATGTTAGTATCTTCCTTAACATTCATAATCTTTACGCCCTGAGTTGCTCTGCCAAGTTTAGAAATTTCCTTAGCTTCCATTCTAATGATGATGCCGTCTGAGTTAATTAACATTACATCGTCTTCATCATCTACAACAATTGCGCCGATTAACTCACCAGTTTTCTTGAATTTCGCCTTGTCGTATGTCAAAAGTCCCTTGCCGCCTCTCACTTGAACCTTGTATTCTTCGACTTTTGTTCTCTTGCCGTAACCCTTCTGAGTTACTACTAGAAGTTCCTGACCTGGCTCTACAAGTTCCATTGAAACGACTTCATCGTCTTTTTCTAGTTTAATTGCTCTTACACCACCGGCAATTCTACCCATTGGTCTTACATCTTCTTCAGAGAAGCAGATGCACTTGCCATGCTTAGTAACAATGATTACATTGTTATTGCCTGTAGTCTGCTTGATACCGATAAGTTCATCGTCATCTTTTAGATTCATAGCAATTAAGCCAGTTTTTCTATTTGTATCGAAGTTGGAAAGAGCAGTCTTCTTAATGATACCGTCCTTTGTAACGCCGATTAAGAACTTATCTTCAGCAAATTCCTTGATAGGAATAACAGCCGTTACTCTTTCTCTCTGAAGTAGGTTAAGGAAGTTAACCACTGGAGTACCCTTAGCTGTTCTAGTTGCTTCTGGAATTTCGTAAGCTTTGATTCTATGAGCTTTACCTGTATTAGTAAAGAACATTAGGTAATCGTGAGTTGATGTTATGATCATACTCTTTACGAAGTCGTTTTCACGAGTAGTTAGGGCAGTAATGCCTTTACCACCACGCTTCTGAGCTTTGTAAGTATCCACAGGCACTCTCTTAACATATCCTAGGTGGGAAAGAGTAATACATACTTTTTCTTCTTCGATTAAGTCTTCTTCGTCGATTTCCTGAGCGTCAGCCTTAATCTTTGTCTTTCTCTTATCTCCCCATTTATCCTTGATTTCAAGAAGTTCGTCTTTGATAACTCCCATAAGCTTCTTTTCATCTGCAAGTAACTCAGCATAATAAGCTATTTTCTTCAGAAGTTCTTCATATTCATTCTGAATCTTCTCTTTTTCTAAGCCTTGTAGTCTGCGAAGCTGCATATCTAAGATCGCCTGCGCCTGGATTTCGGAAAGTGTGAATCTTTCCATTAACTTTTCCTTGGCATCATTGTAGCTGCTTCTGATAATTTTGATGATTTCATCGATATTATCAAGAGCGATTAGATAACCTTCTAAGATGTGAGCTCTTGCTTCAGCTTTTTTCTTATCATAAATAGTTCTTCTTGTAACTACTTCTTTCTGATGCTTTAGGTATTCAGAAATGATTTCGTGTAAGTTTAGAACCTTTGGTCTACCATCGACTAGTGCAAGCATAATCATTGAGAAGCTGTCCTGCATCTGAGTATGCTTGTATAGTCTGTTTAAGATGATATTTGGATTAGCATCTCTCTTTAATTCGATAACGATTCTCATACCCTTACGGTTGGATTCATCACGAAGGTCAGTGATGCCTTCAATTTTCTTATCATTAACTAGGTCTGCAATCTTTTCGATAAGTCTTGCCTTATTAACCTGATAAGGAATTTCTGTTACAATAATCTGTTGTTTGCCACGAGCTGCTTCTTCAATTTCAGTTACGGCTCTAACAACAACTTTACCCTGACCAGTTCTGTAAGCTTCTCTCATTGGGCCTTTACCCATGATAACTGCCCCAGTAGGGAAGTCAGGACCCTTAACAATCTTGATTAAATCTTCGACTGTTGATTCCGGTTCGTCGATTAACTTTACGCATGCATCGATTACTTCACTTAAATTGTGTGGAGGAATTGATGTTGCCATACCTACAGCGATACCATTAGAGCCGTTAACTAATAGGTTAGGGATTCTTGCAGGTAAAACTACAGGCTCTTTTTCTTCGCCATCGAAGTTGGCCATAAAATCAACTGTGTCTTTATCTAGGTCTCTTAGCATCTGTAATGCTAGAGGTGTCATTCTTGCTTCTGTATAACGCATTGCCGCTGCGCCATCACCGTCAACGGAACCAAAGTTACCGTGACCGTCAACAAGAGGGTAATGAGTATTAAATGGCTGAGCAAGTCTAACCATCGCATCATAAATAGATGAGTCACCATGTGGGTGATATTTACCCATTACTTCACCGACGATACGGGCAGATTTCTTATGTGGCTTGTCCGGAGTAACTCCAAGACCTGACATACCGTAAAGAATTCTTCTGTGTACCGGCTTAAGTCCGTCTCTTACATCTGGAAGGGCACGACCTACTATAACTGACATGGCATAGTCGATATATGAATTTTGCATTTCATCGCTGATTTCATG
>JAFYPY010000084.1 GCA_017547345.1 Bacillota bacterium
GATGTAAATGGAGTAGAAGTAATTGAGTTCTGGAACATTGCAAGA
This sequence comes from Bacillota bacterium, assembly GCA_017547345.1. The sequence goes on from JAFYPY010000084.1 coordinate 46, forward strand.
AGGGCACCGCCGATACCTGCAAAGAAAGAACTGATTACAAAGCTCCACTGTTTATGTTTAAATAAGTTTACACCCATAGCTTCTGCTGCTATCTCGTCATCTCTAATAGCCTTGAATGCTCTTCCGTATGAAGAGTTAATAAGCATAACGATGAAGGCGATACATAATCCCGCAACGATGATTGGGAATAATGGTGAGCTATATGAAGTAAAGCTTCTTAGAATATTGGAACCGTTTGTTAAAGGTCCAAGTGTATTCCACTGGAAGAAAGCTCTAAAGATTTCTGCAAAGCCTAAAGTCGCAATTGCAAGATAGTCACTCTTTAGTCTAAGTACCGGAATGCCGATTAAAAAAGCAACTGCTGCCGCTAGTAGTCCTGCTAAAATCATAGGAATAAACATACCGATAAATTCGCCAATAGTAAATCCGAAATCACCTAATACTCCACCAAAGGCGTTTCCAAAAACTTCAGGGATTGAAAACTTAATCCAACCACCATCGAAGTATTGGTAAACGTTAGGTCTCATTGCAGCAGGGATAGTTAGTACTGCATAAGTATATCCGCCTATAAGCATGAAACCTGCCTGACCTAATGAGAATAGGCCAGTAAAACCATTTAACAAGTTAAGTGCTACAGCAACAAGAGCATAAATTGAGCCCTTTTCAATAACTGTAAACAGCATATTAAACTGTGAAGTCGGTGGCACAAGAGTGCTACCCACCTGAACAAATGCTAAGAATGCCACCATGACAAGAACGCTAAGGGTATTCTTTTGTTTCTTTGTTAATTCAATATTCATCAGTGATACCCCCTTATACCTTGTCTATGTTCTTTTCGCCGAAGATACCTGTAGGCTTAACCATTAAAACGATTATCAAAAGAACAAATGTGAATGCATTTGAGAATGTTGTCCAACCAAGTCCCTTGATTATGTTTTCGCAAATGCCGATGATGAATGCACCAATAACAGCACCAGGAATTGAACCGATTCCACCGAATACTGCCGCTACGAATGCCTTAAGCCCAGGCATTGAACCTGATGTAGGCATTACTCCTGTGTAGTTTGTGAAGTAAAGGATTGATCCAACTGCCGCTAGGAAAGAACCGATTATAAAAGTAGTAGTAATTACTCTGTTGATATCGATACCCATTAACTTTGAAGTTTCGAAGTCTCTAGAAACAGCTCTCATAGCCATACCAATCTTTGTGTATTTAATAAGTAGAACAAGACCTACTACTAAAACTAATGTCAAGATTGGCGTAACAATAGTTACCATCTTTGTATGCGCTCCAAAAATCTCTACTGTCTGTGCAAGCCAAGGAATAGTTGGGTATGTCTTAGTAAGACCACCTGTGATATATAAAGCCGCATTCTGTAGTAAGTAGCTGACGCCGATTGCAGAAATCATAATAGACATTCTAGGTGCTGATCTAAGAGGGGCATAAGCAACCTTCTCAATTACGCAACCTAAAACAACAGTGAATATAATAATCACCGGAATAGAAATTGTCATTGGTAGATCTGCTGCTAGGTAAACCATTGTCAAACCAGCTATCATAAACATATCACCGTGGGCGAAGTTTATCAGTCTCAATATACCGTACACCATAGTGTATCCTATAGCGATTAGAGCATACTGTCCGCCTACAGAGATACCAGCTAGTATGTATGGTAAATTATCTACTAAAAAATTCATCTGTGTACCTCCAAATTTGCTGTGAATCTATATCCATTGCAAGGGCCGGCACCCTAAAAAGGCAAGATACCCGCCTTTGCAATGGTTCTCTTAAATACAACGATAAGCGGGAGAGAACTCTCCCGCTTTTCGCTATATGTTCATATGAAATTATACATCAAAATGTAATACTTTTCAACTATTTAACAGTCTGAGTACCTACGTATTCCCAAGTACCATCTGCAGTGTTACATTTCTTAACTACAGCTTCAGATCTGTCAGCATCGCCTGTTTCTGTAAATACAACCTTACCACAAACACCTGTGTATTCTACATCTGGTAATGCCTTAAGTACAGCGCCAGGGTCTCCGGAACCAGCTGCCTGGATAGCTTCTAATGCTACATAGTATGCATCGTAACCCATAGCTGTTACTGCTGCTAATTCAGTATTACCACCATTATTTGCTAAGTTTGTACCGTCGCCTTCAATCCATTCTTTGATGCCCTTATCGAAATCAGGGTCTCCACCTTCCTGATAGAAAGTAGTAACAACGATTTCTAGGTCAGTTCCCTTAGCCGCACCTGTGATAACGTTGGAGTCCCAAGTATCGGATGCAAGGATTGGCATACCAAGCTTTTGAGAATCAGCCTGGTCGATGATTAGAGCTGCCGCCTCTGTAGATACTGGTGAGAAGAATACATCGCAACCATTTCTCTTTGCGTTAGCAACGTAAGCTGCGAAATCTGAATTGCCCTGTTCGAACTGTTCTTCTACAACTGTTCCACCTAGTGCTTCAAATGCGTCTGTAAAGTAGTTAACTAAACCTACGGAGTAGTCATCGCCCATCTTGGATAAGCAATACGCTTTCTTGCTGCCGTTTTCCCATGCATAGTTAGCAAGTACTGTTCCCTGGAATGGGTCTAGGAAGCAGATTCTGAAGTAGTTAGCTGCTGCAGTTACCTGTGGGTTTGTACAAGTTACGCCCATTGCTGGTACGCCTGCTTCGTCAAAAGTAGGGCCTGCTGCAATTGCTACTGCTGAGCCGTATGTACCAAGTACGATAGATACGCCAGAAGATACTAATGATTCTGCTGCTGTGATACCCTTAGCTGGGTCAGATTCATTGTCTACCTGTACTAATTCGATTTCGTAAGTTTCACCATTTAATTCGATTGTTGGTGTTTCTTCGTTAGCGTACTGGATACCTAAAGCTTCCTGCTTACCACCAGCGCCGTTGTCTCCGGATGCAGGTTCAAAAACGCCGATCTTAATTACGTTTCCACCGCCGCCGCAACCAGCGAACATTGTAAATACTAATGCAAGTACTAGCATTAACGCGATTGTTTTTTTCATGGTTTGAATCCTCCTTATATCGCTAGATTCCCTGAATAATTACGAACTTTTCAGAAAATGTATATGATAAAATTATACATTTTTAACAGTGCTATTGCAATGTTTTTTTACCAAATCTTTATACATTTATCACAAAAAATGTAGTCTTTTTTTGTGTTATATGGTAATATCTGTTTAGATTTTATTTTTAGGAGGAATTATTTTATGAAATGGGTTTGCACAGTATGTGGATACGTTCATGAAGGACCAGAAGCTCCAGAGGCTTGTCCAATCTGCAAGGTTCCTGCAGAAAAATTTATGGCTCAGGGTGGAGAAATCGAATGGGCTGATCAGCATGTTGTTGGCGTAGCTAAGGGTGTTGACGAAGAAATCATCAAGGAATTAAGAGCTAACTTTGAAGGCGAATGTTCAGAAGTTGGTATGTACTTAGCAATGGCTAGAGTTGCACATAGAGAAGGTTATCCTGAAATCGGTCTTTATTGGGAAAAGGCAGCTTGGGAAGAAGCTGAACATGCAGCTAAATTTGCTGAATTATTAGGCGAAGTTGTTACTGATTCCACAAAGAAGAACTTAGAAATGAGAGTTGAAGCTGAAGCTGGCGCTTGTGCTGGTAAGAAGGCTCTTGCAGTTCTTGCTAAACAGCAGAACTTAGATGCTATCCATGACACAGTTCACGAAATGTGTAAGGACGAAGCAAGACACGGTGCAGCGTTTGCTGGATTATTAAAGAGATACTTCGGTTAATCATATAGACTGAAAAAGCAATAATTAGAAATGATTAGAGGATATAATCTTGCTAGATTATGTCCTCTATTTTGTTATTAGACTTGTACTTTTCTTGTACTTTTTAAC
>JAFYPY010000085.1 GCA_017547345.1 Bacillota bacterium
CTTTGACGTAAAACAGTATATCCAGGATGTTCAGTTTAATGACGCTCAGATTATGACATGTGGTTCATTGCATGATTTCGTAAGAAATCAAGGTGTTGATATCGCAGTTATAACGGTACCTACAGAGAAAGCTCAAATTGTAGCAGATACAGTTTCACATGCCGGAGTTAAAGGCATTTGGAACTTAACGGCTACGGATATTGAAGTACCTGATGGTGTTGCTGTCGAAAATGTACATATGAGCGATAGCTTACACGCACTTGCATATTACATGCAAGACACAGAAGAATAAAAAAATTTAGATGCTCTTTTTAGGGCATCTATTTTTTTATACAAATATTTTGGATAAATAAAAAACAGCGTAGCATTCTACGCCGTTTTCTATTTATAGGTAATTATGTAATTAACCTTCTACTGGTGCATCTACTGGACAAGCGTCTGCGCAAGAACCACAATCGATACAAGCATCAGCGTCGATTACGTATACGTTTTCGCCTTCAGTGATAGCTTCTACTGGACATTCTGCTGCACATGCGCCACAAGCGATGCAAGCGTCTGTAATTTTGTAAGCCATAATTAATCCTCCTATATAAAAGATATCTTTTGTACAATTATAGCAGAATGGGTTATAATAGTAAAGTGGAAAATGATACACAAGGCTTTATAAAAATAAAGGAGAAGACTATGGATGTTTACACATTAGTTGGAAAAAGTGGCACAGGCAAAAGCTTTCATTCCATGAATCTTTGTAAGCGACTTGGCATTGAAGCTATAATTGACGACGGCCTTTTTATATACAAAAATCGAGTTATTGCAGGCGTTTCTGCGAAAAAAGAAAAGACATACATAGGCGCTGTTAAGACAGCTCTTTTCCATAAAGATGAGAACAGAGACCAGGTGGCAGCGGCAATAAGGAGAGAAAATCCACATAGCATTTTAGTGCTAGGCACTAGTGACGGCATGGTAAACAAAATAATTTCAAGGCTTGGTCTTCCTGAACTTCCTGAAGATAGTCCAAACCGTATTAGAATTGAGCACATCACCACTGAAGAAGAGCGTAAAGCGGCTTACATACAGCGTGAGATTTTAGGGAAACATGTTATACCTGCCCCTTCCATGCAGCTTAAGAGATCTTTTTCGGGTTATTTTATGGACCAACTTAGGTTCTTTCGTGGTAAGGAATTAGAGAGAACAGTAGTAAGGCCAACATTCAGCTATATGGGGGAATACTATGTATCGGAAAAGGTAGTTGAAGACATAGTTTTCTGCCTGGCAAACCAGACTCCTTCCATAGGCAAAGTAATACATGTCGGTCAATCACCGGAGGCCGAAGCATATAAACTCAAAATCGCCATTAAGATTAGGAGAGGATTTCCTATTTGGGAATCCGCTATGGATTTCCAAACAGAAGTGGAAAAACAGGTAGAGAAGATGACTGCGTTTAATGTAACGGAAGTCGAAGTTGAAGTTAGAGGAGTAAGTTAATTGATGCGATATATTGTAAAGGATGTAAAAGATTTTAATCTTGACCATATCTTCGATTGTGGACAGTGTTTTAGATGGGAAAAACAAGAGGACGAAAGCTATGTCGGTGCAGCCCTAGGTAAAGTTGTAAGGGTAAGTATGCAGGGCAAAGATGTGATAATAGATAACTGCACAGAAGAAGATTATAATACTTTATGGAAGTGCTATCTTGATATGGATAGAGATTATTCTGCTATAAAAGAAGGCTTGTCTCGTGGCGATGAAGTTTTAGAAAAGGCATCTAAATATGGATACGGGATAAGAATATTAAAACAAGATTTTTGGGAAACGGTAGTTTCTTTTATAATTTCTCAAAATAATAACATACCGCGCATAAAGGGATGCATAGAATCAATAAGCAGAACTTTTGGCGAAAGGATAGGTGAATTTGGTGGGCGTGAATATTACGCCGTGCCTTCTGTAGAAGTTATGGCGAAGCTTACAGTAGAAGACTTGGCGTCTGCAAAGCTTGGATATAGAGCACAGTACCTGATAAAGATGGCTAATGAGATGCTAGGTGAAGGCGGCCCAGATGCTGTGAGAGCGCAGCTAATAGAATCAGAAAATCCAATAGAAGGACTTCAAAGATTTACTGGTATAGGACCAAAGGTTGCTGCTTGTATATCTCTCTTTGGACTCGGAAGAATGGATGCCTTTCCGATAGATGTATGGATGAGAAGGGTAATGAATCAGCTTTATGGGATAGACGAAAATAACACAAAAGAAATGCAAAATTATGCAAGGGAGCACTTCGGTGAGATGGGCGGAATTGCGCAACAATACTTGTTCTATTACATAAGAGGTTTAGCATAAGAATGAGTCAAAAGGTTTTTCCTTAAAAAGGCAAAACGGGGTTGACTTTGTTTATATGTCAGCGATATAATGGTAACGTTAGCACTCACGGTTTAAGAGTGCCAAAATACGACATAATAATTAATAATATAAATCTGGGGAGGAACTATAAAATGGTAGGCATCAAACCTTTAGGTGACAGAGTTGTTATCAAAAAATTAGAAGCACAAGAGAAGACACAAGGGGGATTAATCCTAACAAGCAACGCTAAGGAACATCCACAGGTTGCAGAAGTAGTTGCGGTAGGTCCTGGAACAAAGGACGAACCTATGGAACTAAAAGTTGGGGATAAGATTATTTTTGCAAGATATGGTGGTGCTGATGTTAAATATCAGGGAGAAGAATACACTATCATGCACCAGAGCGAAATTCTGGCTGTAATCGAATAAGAGAGGGGTATAATTCAAAATGGCAAAAGAAATTTTTTATGGCGAAGACGCTAGACGTAAACTTCAAGCAGGTGTAGACCAGCTTGCAAACACAGTGAAGATTACATTAGGACCTAAGGGTCGTAATGTTCTTATTAATAAGACTTTCGGGGCACCTCTAATTACAAACGACGGTGTGTCCATCGCAAAAGAAATCGAACTTGAAGACCCAGTTGAAAACATGGGAGCACAGGTTGTAAAAGAAGTAGCTTCCAAGACAAATGACGTGGCAGGTGACGGTACAACAACAGCTACTTTACTTGCTCAGATTATTATTAAGGAAGGCTTCAAGAACGTTGCAGCAGGTGCAAACCCTATGGAATTAAAGAAGGGTATTCAGGGTGCAGTTGATGTGGCAGTTGCCGAAATTAGCAAGATTGCACAGCCTGTTGAGACTAAGGAGTCCATTTCTCAGGTTGCAGCAGTTTCTGCAGCAGACGAAAACATCGGTGAGCTAATCGCAGAAGCAATGGAAAAGGTTGGTAAGGACGGTGTTATTACTGTTGAAGAATCCAAGAGCCTTGGAACTACTTTAGATGTAGTAGAAGGTATGCAGTTCGACAGAGGTTACTTAAGTGCTTACATGGTATCCGACGCCGAAAAGATGGAAGCAGTTCTTGAAAATCCATTAATCCTTATCACAGACAAGAAGATTATGAACATTCAGGAATTAGTGCCTATCCTTGAACAGGTTATGCAGATGGGTAGAAAGCTTCTAGTAATTGCAGAAGATGTAGAAGGGGACGCTCTTGCAACATTAGTAGTTAATAAGCTAAGAGGCATCCTTGAC
>JAFYPY010000086.1 GCA_017547345.1 Bacillota bacterium
AGCTATATATATGTCTTTATCACGAACAATTGACTATGTTTCTTCAGAAGGTAATTACTTGGATGAAGATACTATTCATGCAAAAAAATACTTTGAAGAACTAATTAATAAAGGAGAGTAAAAGATGACAATTAAAGATTATGCAATGCTTGCCGCAAAATCTCTTTTAGACAAAAAAGCAGATGACGTTCTAGTAATTGATATTCAAGGCAAAGCACCTTTCGCAGACTACTTTGTAATTTGCTCTGGTAACTCCGAAAGACAGGTTGCTTCTTTAGCTGATGAAGTTGAAGATAAGCTGGCTGAAAATGGATTACTTGTAAAATCTATCGAAGGTAAACAGGGTTCAGGATGGATACTGATGGACTTTGGTGACATTATTGTTAACCTATTTACAAAAGAAACAAGAGATAGATACAGCATCGAAAAAGTATGGGGTGACTGTGAATTCATCGAAGTGGAGGAATAAACGATAGCTATGAACGAAAAATATACTTTTAGTGAAATAGAAAAAAAATGGCAAAAGTATTGGGAAGATAATGATTGTTTTAGAATTGATGAAGATGAAACAAAGAAAAAATATTACTGCTTAGAAATGTTCCCATACCCATCAGGTAAGTTACACATGGGTCATGTTAGAAACTATTCTATCGGCGACGTTATTGCAAGATTTAAGAAGATGGACGGATACAATGTTCTTCATCCAATGGGATGGGACTCCTTCGGTCTTCCAGCTGAAAATGCTGCAATCAAGCATGGTACTCATCCAAGTGAATGGACATGGAACAATATCGCAGAAATGCGTGAACAGTTAAAAGAACTAGGTCTTTCTTATGACTGGAACAGAGAAATTGCAACTTGTGGTGAAGACTACTACAAGTGGATGCAGTGGATTTTCATTCAGTTCTATAAGAAAGGTTTAGCATATAAGAAAGAAAACCCTGTAAACTGGTGTCCAAGCTGCCAGACTGTACTTGCTAACGAACAGGTAGTTGATGGGGCTTGTGAAAGATGTAAGTCTCCAGTAGGTAAGAAAAACTTATCTCAGTGGTACTTCAAAATTACAGATTATGCAGAAAGATTGCTTGATAATCTAGATACTCTTGATGGATGGCCAAACAAAGTTAAGGTTATGCAGAAGAACTGGATTGGTAAATCTGTAGGTGCAGAAGTTGACTTTGGAATCAAAGATGATGATAGAAAGTTGAGAGTATTCACAACAAGATGTGATACATTATTCGGTGTAACTTACATGGTTCTTGCGCCTGAACATCCATATGTTATGGATTTAGTTGCAGGAACTGAATACGAAGCACCAGTTAAGGAATATCTTGAAAAAGTTGAACATATGAACGATATCGAGAGAACTTCCACAACTAACGAAAAGACTGGTGTATTCATCGGTAAATACGCTGTAAATCCATTAACTGGTAAAGAAGTTCCAATCTACATTTCTGACTATGTTTTAATGGGATATGGTACTGGCGCGATCATGGCTGTACCAGCACACGACCAGCGTGACTTCGAATTTGCTAAGAAATTTGATTTAGACATCATTCCAGTTGTTGATCCTGGTAACCCAGAAATCGACCTTTATAACTTAAAGGAAGCATTCGTGGCTGAAGGCAACATGATTAACTCCGGCGAATTTGACGGCTTAAACAACAGAGTTGCAATTGAAAAAGTTATCGAACATCTAGAAAATACAGGTATCGGTACTAAATCAATCAACTATAGATTAAGAGACTGGTTAATCTCAAGACAAAGATATTGGGGAACTCCAATCCCAATGATTCACTGTGATTCTTGTGGTTGGGTTCCAGAAAAAGAAGAAAACCTTCCAGTTAAACTTCCAACAGACGTTGAGTTTACAGGAAAGGGTGAATCTCCATTAGCTACTTCTGCTACATTCAGAGATACAGTATGTCCAGTATGTGGTCAGCCAGCTAAGAGAGAATTAGACACAATGGATACATTCCTTGATTCATCATGGTACTTCTTAAGATATTGTGATCCTAAGAATACTGAAATGCCATTTAGCAAGGAAAAAGCTGATTATTGGATGGATGTAGACCAGTATATCGGTGGTGTAGAACACGCAATTCTTCACTTAATGTATGCTAGATTCTTTATGATGGCTTTACATGATCTAGGATTATGTAAATATGAAGAACCATTCAAGAATCTATTAACTCAGGGTATGGTAAACAAAGATGGCAAGAAAATGAGTAAGTCTATCGGTAACATCGTATCCCCTGAAGAAATCATTACTAAATATGGTGCTGATACTGCAAGATTATTTATTCTTTTCGCCGCGCCACCAGAAAGAGAATTAGACTGGTCTGACGCAGGTGTTGAAGGAAGCTTTAGATTCTTAAACAGAGTTTACAGACTTGTATACGAATTTGTAGAAAAACATCCAGAAGTTCCATGCGCATATGAAGTAAAAACTGATGCAGACAAAGCTCTTAACTACCAGTTAAACTTCGCTATTAAGAAGGTGTCTGAAGACGTTGGTGGAAGATTCAGTTTTAATACAGCAATCAGTTCTATCATGGAACTTGTAAACGAAATGTATAAATACAAAGAATTAGACGATATTAATGTTGGTCTATTAGGCAAAGCTGTAAAAGACTTAATTTTAATATTATCACCATTTGTTCCTCATATTTGTGAAGAAATGTGGGAGCATATTGGTCAGAAGGAATCTGTTTCTACAATGAGATGGCCGGAATTCGACGAAAGTGCTTTAGTAAAAGACTCTGTAGAAATTGTAGTTCAGATCAATGGCAAAGTTAAAGAAAAGCTAATGGTGGCAGCAGATGCTGACAAACCTGCTTTAGAAAAGATGGCTTTGGAAAATGAAAAAATCAAAGAATTGACAGAAGGAAAGACAGTAGTAAAGGTAATTGCAGTACCTGGAAGACTGATCAACATCGTAGTAAAATAGGCTACAAATTTAATATTAACCTTAGTTATCTTTTCATAAATAAAAGAAAAGGACGGAAGATTTTATGAGAAGAAAACCACGTAATGGGAAGGTTATGCCAAATCTAAAAGTAATTCCAATTGGAGGGTTAAATGAGATCGGCAAGAATTTAACTCTCTTGGAATACAATGATCAAATTTTGATTATAGATTGTGGTATGAGTTTCCCTGAGAGTGAGATGTACGGTATTGATATCGTAATTCCCGATTTCTCTTATCTGATTGAAAATCAGCATAAGCTTGTAGGGATGGTTATAACTCACGGACACGAAGATCATATCGGTGCAATTCCATATCTTTTAAGATATATTAAAGTACCGATATATGGCACAAGACTAACACTTGGTCTTGTTGAAAATAAATTAAAAGAACATCAAGTTATAGCTGATTTAAGAACTATAAAAGCTGGTGATGTTATAAAGCTTGGAGACTTTAAGGTTGAGACTATCAGAATAACTCACTCAATTGCGGATGCTTTGTGTCTTGCAATTGAGACTCCTGTAGGAACCGTTTTCCACTCAGGAGACTTCAAAATCGATTATACTCCTGTAGACGGAGAACCAATCGACTTATTCAAGCTTGCTGAAGTTGGAAAAAAAGGTGTCAAGCTAATGCTTTGTGATAGTACTAATGCAATAAAGGCCGGATTTACAGCTTCAGAAAGAAATGTTGGAGAAACCCTCGAAAAAATATTTAAGAGAGCCAAAACAAGAATTATAATCGCGACTTTCTCTTCAAACGTACACAGAGTTCAAATGATTATTGAAAATGCAGTTAAAGTTGGTAGAAAAGTTGCTATTTCAGGCAGAAGTATGGAAAACGTAGTTGCACTGGCAACAGAATTAGGCTACTTAAATATTCCAGAGGGAACAATTGTAGACTTAAAAATGACAAAGAATATTCCTGACGACAAACTTGTTATTATTACAACAGGAAGTCAAGGAGAACCAATGTCAGCTTTATCAAGAATAGCTTCAGGAGAACATAGGGCAGTTAAATTAAAACCTGGTGATATGGTTATATTTTCATCTACGCCTATTCCAGGAAATGAAAAAACTGTTTTCAACGTTGTAAACAACTTGTTCGAAAAAGGAGCTGAGGTAATATACTCTGATATTGCAGATATTCATGTATCAGGTCATGCACAGAGAGAAGAATTAAAGTTGCTTCATTCATTGATTAAACCTGAATACTTTTTACCTGTGCACGGAGAATATAGACATTTAATTGAACATGCTAATCTTGCTGAAGGTCTTGGTATGTCTAAAAATAATATTTTCATTATCGAAAACGGTGACATTCTAAATATAAGTAAGAAAGATGCTAATGTTCAAAAAAATATGGTTCCTGCTGAAGCCGTTTTAGTAGATGGCTATGGAGTAGGCGATGTAGGAAATATCGTATTAAGAGACAGAAAACTCCTTTCTGAATCTGGTCTTATAATTGTAGTTGCCGCAATAGACCAGGCAACCCAAACTGTAATTTCAGGCCCAGACATTATATCAAGAGGTTTCGTCTATGTAAGAGAAAACGAAGAATTAATGGAAGAAGCAAGACGTGTCTGCGAGGACGCATTGGCAAAATGTGAAGAAAAAGGAATTACAGATTGGAATACGATGAAATCTCAAGTTCGAGATTCCCTTGGAAACTATATTTATGAAACCACAAAACGAAGACCAATAATTTTACCAATTTTCTTGGAGGTGTAATCTAATGAATGTATATGATCAGGCTCACGGATTAGCACACGCAATCAAAGCTTCCGAAGAATTCAAACAGTATGATCAGGCAAAAGCAAAATTAAAAGAAAATCCTGAGTTAGAAAAAATGATTAAGGATGTTCAAAAAAAGCAATTCGAAATTCAAGCAATGGCTATGATGGGTCAGGAAGTTCCACAAGACCAAATGGCTTCTATTCAGACATTATATGCTATTATCCTAAAAGACCCTGTTGCTGCTGAATATATGGAAACAGAAATGCGTTTCTCAGTAATGATGAAGGATGTATACGAAATCCTTGGTGAAGTTTCAGGAATGGGTGATATGCTTGGCTAATCTAATTAAAACACCAGATGAACTGCTTTTGATTATGAAGGCAGAGGCTATGGGAGATATATGTTTTGAACATATGCTGGATTTTATAAAACCAGGTATGACAGAAATTGAAGTAGCAGATGAAATAGAAAGAGTTCTTTACTCTTTGGGTGGAGAAGGACTTGCTTTTCCAACTATAGCTGTTTCAGGAGTCAATTCCAACCAGCCTCATGGAATACCATCCGACAAAAAAATTCAAGAAGGTGACTTTTTGACGATGGATTTTGGTGCAGTATACAAAGGATACTGTGCTGATATGACAAGAACCGTGGCCATAGGATATGCAACAGAAGAAATGAAGAAGGTTTATAATACAGTTCTTAAATCTCAGATTGCAGGGCTCGAAGCTGTTAAAGCCGGAGTAAAATGTTTTGATGTTGATAAAGTATGTAGAGATATAATTACTGAAGCCGGATACGGCGAATATTATATCCATGGCACTGGACACGGTGTAGGAACTGAAGTTCATGAACCACCAACATTAAACTCAAGAAGCGATGAAATTCTTCAAGAAAATCAAGCTGTAACAGTAGAACCTGGAATTTATTTGCCAGATAAGTTCGGTGTTCGCATTGAGGACTTGGCAATAGTCACTTCTTTTGGTATAATAAACTGTACTAGGTCAACAAAAGAGTTAATAGTACTCTAGAAATAAACAAGAACGTTAATTAAAGAATGGAGAGAGATAACAATGATTTACGCAAGTGATTTCAGAAAAGGTATGACATTTGAAATTAATGGAGATCCACATGTAGTAGTAGATTTCCAGCACGTTAAGCCAGGTAAGGGTGCAGCATTCGTAAGAACAAAGTACAAGAACATTCTTACAGGTGCAACAAGAGAAGAAGCATTCAACCCAGATGACAAGTTCCCTAAGGCACACATCGAAACTAGAAAGATGCAGTACTTATATTCCGATGGAGAACTTTACTACTTCATGGACCCAGAAACTTATGACCAGATTCCTTTAGCCCAGGATCAGGTTGAAGAAGCAATGAAGTACTTAAGAGAAAATGACGAAGCTACTATCAAGTTCTACAAGGGAAGCGCATTCTTAGTAGAAGCTCCAAACTTCGTTGATTTAGTAGTTGTTGAAACTGAACCAGGTGTAAAGGGTAATACAGCTACAAACGTTACTAAGGCTGCTACAGTTGAAACTGGCGCAATTATTCAGGTTCCTATCTTTATCGAATCCGGAGAAAAGATTCAGATCGATACAAGAACTGGCGAATACTTAGGTAGAGCAAAATAATTAAACGACAGAGCTAAAAGGACGCGACGTTTTGTTGTGTCCTTTTCTATAGTATGGAAAGAGGTAATTAATGGATATCAAAAAACTACTAGAAGACCTTACAAATTCCAAGCAAAAGAAGATGATTGCTGCAGTAGTTGCTGCACTAATTATTATTTTAGTTTGTGGACTAATTTTCTATTTTAGTGGTATTGGTGCCGCAGACAAAGGTAATCACGAAGAGGTAATAGTTGATATTCCAAATGGAACAGGTGGTTCACAAATAATCGAGATCTTAGACGAACAAGGTTTTATCAAGAATAAGTTCTGTGCCAAAGTACATATGAAATTAGGTGGATATAATTCTCTTCAAGCAAATAGTTATGTATTTACAAAAAATATGTCCCTTCAAGAGATTATGGATGCAATAAATACTGGCGATTTTAATTATTTGTCTAAAAATGCAATTACAATCATCGAAGGTTCAACTGTACCAATGGCTGCGGAAGCAATTGCAGAAAAAATGCCTTTTACTAAAGAAGAGATTCTTAATAAATGGTCAGATACAGCGTATTTAAATACACTAATAGATGAGTATTGGTTCTTAACTGATGAGATTCTTCAGTCAGGAATAATGTTCCCACTTGAAGGCTACATATATCCGGAAACATATTTTGTGACTGATAAGGAACCTACTATTGAATCTATTACTGTAATGTTCTTAGATAAGGCAAATGAGGAATTAACAGCCCGTAAGGCTAAAATCGACGAATATGGTATGTCAGTCCATGAATTATTATCTTTAGCATCAGTTGTTCAAAACGAATCTTTATTCGAAGAAGACATTCCTAAAATTGCAGGTGTATTTGTCAATAGATTAGAAGAAGGTATGCCTCTTCAGAGTGACATTACTGTTTTATATGCATTACAAGAAAAAAGAGTTGACGTAACTTATGCTGATCTTGAAGTGGATTCGCCATATAATACATATAAGTATGCTGGCATTCCAATTGGGCCAGTTTGTGGCGTTGCAGGTTATGCCCTAGATGCAACTTTAGACTACGAAGAGTCTAACTATTTATATTTCTTTGCGACAAAAGATGGCAAAGTTTTATACAGCAAGACTCTTGCTGAACATGAAAAAACAGTAAACGAAAATTTATGGTATTAATATGAACATAACAAATAAAGTTGTAACAGAATATATTAATGGTTTTTATAAAGAAAGAACTACTGCCCTTTGTGAACTTAGGAAGGAAGCAGAAGAAAATCATGTTCCAATAATTCTTCGTGATACGGAAGATTTATTAGAATCCTTGGTTCTTCTTAAAAAGCCAACTAAAATATTAGAAATTGGTGCTGCAGTAGGTTATTCTTCAAGTTTCTTTGCAAGCCTTGATGAAAATATCAAAGTAACTACAATAGAAGCTGATGAAAAAACTTATGAAACAGCTAAAAGTAACATCAAAAAATTAGGATACGAAGATAGGGTTACTATATTATTCGGAGATGCTAGGGAAGTTCTAGAAAACCTAGCGGAAAACAATGATAAAGACTATGATTTAGTATTTATTGATGCCGCAAAGAGTCATTATAAGGCTTTCTGGGATTTGTCGATGCCTATCCTTAAGGATGATGCTCTAGTCATTTGTGACAACATACTTATGAAAGGCATGACAGCATCAGATGAGTTTGATGTTAAGAAAAAATACAAGACAAGCATTAGAAAAATGAGAGATTTTTTAGATTATATCAATTCATTGGACTATGCTAAAACTACAACACTTTCCGTTGGTGACGGAATCACAATAAGTGTTCTAAATAAATAGAAAAGGATAATAACAATGCTAAAGAAACCAGAGTTATTAGCCCCAGCGGGGGATTTGGAAAAATTAAAAATTGCAGTATTATATGGTGCTGATGCTGTATATTTCGGAGGGGAAACATTTTCACTTAGAGCAGGAGCAGGTAACTTTACTTACGAAGAAATGAAGGAAGGTATCGAATTTGCTCATGCACACGGTGCAAAATGTCACCTTACAGTCAATATTTTTGCTCACAACGAAGATATTGAGCCATTTATCAACTATCTAAAGAAGGTAAAGGATCTTGGAATCGACGCTTTTATTGCAAGTGATCCTGGTGTAATCGATATGATTCAGGAATTCATCCCTGATGCAGAGATTCATCTAAGTACACAGGCCAATATGACTAACTACAGAACAGCTAATTTCTGGTATAAGAGAGGTCTTAGAAGACTTGTTACTGCGAGAGAACTTACACTTGAAGAAATCAAAGAGTTAAAAGCAAATATTCCTGACGACATGGAACTTGAGACATTCATCCATGGAGCAATGTGTATCTCATATTCTGGTAGATGTTTACTAAGTAACTTCATGATTGAGAGAGATGCAAACAGAGGAGCTTGTGCTCATCCATGTAGATGGAAGTACACTCTTATGGAAGAACAGCGCCCCGGTGAATATTTCCCAATCGAAGAAGATAATAGAGGCACATATATTCTAAACTCAAAGGATTTATGTCTTATCGAACATCTTCCTGAATTAATTGAAGCTGGTATTTCTTCTTTCAAAATTGAAGGTAGAATGAAGAGTGTTTTTTATGTTGCAACAGTTGTATCTGCTTATAGAAAAGCAATCGATGCATACTTCGAAAATCCAGCAGAATACAAGTTCAAAGAAGAATGGATGACTGAGCTTTGCAAAGCAAGCCACAGAGAATTTACAACAGGTTTCTATTTCCACAAACCTTCAAACGATGACCAAAATTATAGAACGAGTGCATATTCAAGAGATTATTCCTTCGTAGGTATGGTTAAAGATTACGATCCAGAAACTGGATACGCGATTGTTGAACAGAGAAATAAGATGGTAATTGGTGATAAAATTGAAGTATTTGGACCAGGGGCAGATTTCTTTGTACAAGAATTAACAGAAATGTATGACGAAGACGGTAATGCGGTTGAATCTGCGCCACACCCACAACAAATTCTAAAAATTAAAGTAGACAAGCCTGTTGCGCCATGCTTTATGTTTAGAAAAGAAAAATAATAGGAGATATAAAACAAATGTTAAGTGACACGGATAGTTTATCAATTGATATAATTTGTATTATATTGCTAACTTTTATTCATAGCTATGC
>JAFYPY010000087.1 GCA_017547345.1 Bacillota bacterium
GCATATATGTCCATTGGAACAGCTTTGACATTAAGCTTAAATAATCTTTTGACTAAGAAGGCGAGAACTATACTTACAGCTTTTGCGGGTTCCATCGGCATTATAGGTATCGCGCTAATACTATCTCTTTCTACGGGTTTCCAAAACTATATCGATAAGATTCAGGAGGATACTTTAACATCTTATCCTCTTACAATAACTGCTGAAACAGCGGACACTACATCTATGCTTCTTTCTATGGTGGCTGGAGATGGCGAAGAAGCGAAAGACGGAATAGTCAAGGAACAGCAGTATATTAGCACTATGCTTTCTAAACTTGGTACAAATGACCTTACTTCTTTTAAGAACCATATTGAAAAGGAAAAGGATAAAGTTGATGAGATGGTTACTTTGGTTGACTATCAGTATGATGTTCAGCCGGTAGTGTATACTCTTGACTGTACAGATAATTTTTCGCAGCTAAATCCAAGCAATATGCTTACTTATATGGGTATGAGTACAGATGTGATGTCCACTATGGCTAATAGCGGAGTTTTTACTGAAATGTCAGAAGATGAAAAGTCGGTAAAAAGCCAGTATAAGATTTTAGAGGGTAGATGGCCACAAAAATATAACGAAGTTATCTTGGTTCTTCCTAGTGAAAACGAGATTTCTGACCTTCTATTATACAGCCTTGGACTTCGTGATGGTGCTGAGCTTAAATCAATGATGTCAAAAATTATGTCAGGCGAAAGCGTTGAAGTTACCAATAAGCCTCTTGAATTCACATATAAAGAGCTAATGGAAACAGAACTCAAGCTAGTTAACGCTACTGACAAATATAGATATAATGCGTCATACGGAATTTATGAAGACATGTCACAAGACAGGGCCTTTATGCAGAATGTATACGACAATGCAGAAAAATTAGAAATTGTTGCAGTTGTTTGTCCTGAATCATCCGGAGCGTCTTCCATGATGACGGGTATTGCTTATAAAAAGGAATTAAAAGACCATGTGATGACAGTTGCAGCCGATTCTGAAATTGTTAAGAAACAGCTTGCTAACGAAGAAGTAGATGTGTTCAGCGGAAAGCGTTTTGACGACGATAGCCAGTCAGCGGGCTTGGATTTCCAAGATATGATTACCATTGATACAGAAATGCTTTCTTCTGCTTTTGGAATGAACATTAGCGAAGATGACATAAAGAATATGACTTCTGGATATATGGAAGAGATTTCTGCTTCAATTACGACGGATACTACAAAGGCAGAAAGTGATTTTAAGGCGACATTTATTGCCCTTGGTAGTGATATGGTCAAAGATTATGTCGAAAAGAATGAAGAAACTATGCCGGGTGTTGCTCTTATCAAATTGGCTGATGTAGAACAGGTGGTAGAAAACTATATGAAGTCAGAAAACGCCATTATACTTCTTTCAAAGTTGGAAAGCAAGTATTTTGTGCCTGCCGATACTTATGCAGGAATTTATAAAGAATTCATAAAAGGTGCATTGCAGGGATACATTGCGATGAATACTACTGATCCAACAAGCAACTATTTGGCTTCTGCTGCTGGTGAAACTATGATGACGGCTGTCATGGAAACCCCGGATGTTGCGCCAGTTATTGCAAAACTTGGTGCTGGAATGACGGAAGCGGTTATGCAGAAGGATATTCTTACAAAAGTTGGCGAGTTAAGTGGAAAGCTTATGGAAACTATGGCAGGTTCATTCAATGTGGATCAGGAGAAGATTGCTTCAGCATTCCAGTTTAATATGAGTGAAGAAGAACTTTCAAGAATTATGTCTGCTATGACTTCACAAAGTGCAGTAAAGAACGCACATACAAACCTAGTTACTCTAGGTTATCAGGATTTTGAGAAGCCGACTGCCATTTCATTCTATTTTAGAGACTTCGAGTCTAAAGAACTCTTCTTGGATTACTTGGATGATTACAATGATAAAATGGAAAAAGAAGACGATGAAAAGGTTCTTAGATATACTGATATCACAGGAATACTAATGTCTTCCGTAAAGACAATTGTAGACAGTGTAAGCTATGTGCTTATTGCTTTCGTAAGCATATCGCTAGTTGTATCTTCGATTATGATAGGTATAATCACATACATTTCTGTACTTGAAAGAACAAAGGAAATAGGTGTCCTAAGAGCAATAGGTGCTTCTAAGAAAAATATTTCTTCAATTTTCAACGCAGAAACATTTATTGTAGGTCTGTTCTCAGGGTTAATAGGTATCGGGGTTACTTTAGCTCTTGTGCCGCCGATAAACTATATAATCCATACGGTAACAGATAACTATGATATCAATGCAGTTTTACCTGTTGAGGGTGCGATTATTCTAGTCGTATTGAGTGTAATTCTTACACTTATTGGAGGAATCATCCCTTCAAAGAAGGCTGCCAAAAAAGATCCGGTAACAGCACTTAGAACAGAATAAAAATCTTTGTATATAGGAAAAGACGACTCATTAAGGTCGTCTTTTTCCATATTTATGATAAATGTTGGGGTTGACAAAGATTAATTCAAAATGTAGTATGATAATGAACTGAATATTAAAAGCAGAGGGCAATTTCGGAAGCTGGTTAGATTCCAGCACTGTGTCTCAGCAACCGTGATATCTACGAAAGGGATTGGCGTTTAATCGCAAGTCACTGGAGCCAAGGCTCTGGGAAGGCATCCCAAGTAGGATAAGGATTAAGTCGGTAGACCTGCCATATGCGAGTTCAATCAAGTCTTCTGAGGTAGGACATGGGATTTTTTTATTTACAAGAAGCATTTTGTAATATGAGAGAATACTGGGTACTTGGAAGCAAGTACCTTTTTTATTTACAAAATTACCCTATGAAGAC
>JAFYPY010000088.1 GCA_017547345.1 Bacillota bacterium
AATTTTTATTGACAAATAATAATTCAAGAGTATAATATACAACGATTTAATCGTACGGGAGGAGATTGATATTATGGAAAAAATCGTAATCGCTTTAGGTGGCAACGCGCTACAGTCCGGTAACAGCGGTGCAACAGCAGAAGCTCAATTAGAAGTAGTAAAGAAAACTTGTGAATATATCGCAGAAATCAGCATGAAGGGTTATGACATCGGCCTAGTTCACGGAAACGGTCCTCAGGTTGGCAGAATCCTATTAGCATCTGAAACTGCAAAAGACGTTACTCCAGCAATGCCATTTGATGTTTGCGGCGCAATGTCCCAAGGCTACATTGGCTATCACTTACAGCAGGCTCTTAAGTTCGCCCTTGCAAAGAGAGGTAAGAACCTTCCAGTAGTTACAATCGCAACTCAGATGGTTGTAGACAAGAACGACCCAGGATTCGCAAATCCTACAAAGCCAATAGGTCCTTTCTATACAGAAGAGGAAGCTAAGGCTCTAGTAGAAGAAAAAGGCTACTCCGTTAAGGAAGACGCGGGTCGTGGCTACAGAAGAGTTGTTGCTTCCCCAATTCCACAAGAAATCGTAGAAATCGATGCAGTTAAGACACTTTGGGATTCTTCCATCGTTATCTCTTGCGGAGGCGGCGGTATTCCAGTAGTTAAGAACGAAGACGGTTCCTTAGAAGGCGTTGCGGCCGTAATTGACAAGGACTTCGCAGCAGAATTACTTGCTGAATGCGTTGGTGCAGACAAACTAATGATTCTTACAGAAGTAGAAAGAGTTGCAATCAACTTCAACACACCAGAACAGAAAAACTTAGAAACATTAACATTAGAAGAAGCTCAGAAATATATCGAAGAAGGCCACTTCGCGCCAGGAAGCATGTTACCTAAGGTACAGGCTGCTATGAAGTTTGTAAAGGCAAACCCTGGCAAGCAGGCTATCATCACTTCCCTAGATAAAGCTATCGAAGCTTTAGAGGGTAAGACAGGTACTGTTTTCACTGCATAATATGTAAACTAAAAGAGATGGATAAAATCCATCTCTTTTTTACGTCCATAATCCAAACAGCGCTCAATATTCTCCTACCTATCAAATATTAGCCTTTTAAGGAGAACTCTGCACACTTTTTTCTCCCACTCCTCTATATGGAGGGTGTCTACGGAGAACATCATATTCCTTTTTCTCCTCTTCTTCTTTATTCCACTCATTCAGGAGAACAAATTGCCACAAACCTTTCTAGTCATTCTCCCACACCAATATTTTTTATACGCTTTTGGAGAAACTCTAAATTTTTTATACGCTTTTGGAGAAAAACTTGTGTTTTGACCCTTTGCACGTCACATATAACTATGTAAGTTTTTCCAATCTCACCTTATTATTTAAGTCGTATAGTGTCACAGTAATCACTAAGAGTGCTACCATATAAGCTATTTTCATTATCCAACCTGCTCTTATAGGTGCTAAAATTAAACCAAATATCATCAATACTCCGACTAGCGATCCACATATACCTCCCACAAGGGCAGATACACTCTGTTTCACTACAGAAGTTTCATTTTCCCAGTTAAACACAGGAACCTTTAGGTTTACAAAGAGTCCCCATACGCATGAAAACAGAATTAATACCGCAGGGCTTATTATCATCCAAATCATGTCAAGTCCAGACGGGCTAAGTGCAATTATCGAAAGTACTACAGCTACCACATAGAACGGCGCAAACAATATTAGATTCATAAGTAGCTTTGCATCTAAAACCTGTTTGTAAGTTAACGGTAAACTTTTTATTAACCACCACTCTTTCCCTTCCATAGAAATTGACGTCGACGTAGTGTTCATAATACAAAATATCGTTCCGATGACAAGAGGTAGAACACCCATAAAATCTATCTCTACAGGTAGCATCTCAAAGGCATTTTCTAAATCTACAAAGAAAAGTGAAACCGACATAATTACTGCCAGAATTGGCCCCATTATAGTATTGGATAAATACACCGTTGATGCAAAGAATCTTTTAAACTCTCTTTTAACTAGAGTAACCATAACATTACTTTGTGCTTGTGCTCCCATAGTAAAATTATGCTTTGCAATAGTTCCATATAAAGCATAGCATATACTTTGGAAATTGCTTCCAATAAAATACACTGTCATTCCAAGAGTTACAAATGATACAAACACAAATAATACAGTTTTTATAGCATGTAATCCTAACATCATGTTTCCAAGCCATACAGCAGGTGGGTATACATTTTCAATTATTCCCGTAACAACTCCCGCCAAGCCAGATAACATTTCAGGTGTAATCTGCCCTTCTACTGCAGAAAGCCTTCCGGAAAAAGCCAATGAGCCTACAACAATGATTATAGGGATGATTGCACCAATGATGCTTTTATATTTTGTTCTAGAGCTAATCGCCGTTATTAGCGCGCCGATTATTATAGCTAAAGTCATTGGAGCAAAAGGTACCAAAAATGTCACAATTATGCCCCAAAAATAAAATGACATTGCAGGCTTCATCAAAACCCCATACACTACTATACCTGGCACCATTACTACTAATGTAAAAATAATATTTTCTACATACATCCTTATAAACCTAGCAACAACTATAGCCTTGCTAGATACAGGTAATGAACAAAGTATATCATAACCTTTTCGTTCAAAGATTACAGAGCCCGCCTTGAATAAGCCAAACATAAGTATTATTAAACTTGAAATCATAATTAGATATGCAGGGATAACCCTTCCTAGCCCTATGGTTACATAACCATAAACAAGTATTCCTACATATACCGCCATCATAGCAACAAGCAGCAAAATTACAGCACTTAACGCTATATATACTTTCTTGGCCTTTTTATCCTTATTGTTCAGAAAAACATTTAATCCATATATGTTACATAGATTCAGCTTTGCCAAAACACTAATCTCTCTTAGCATTTACAGCCACCTCCATAAAGATATCCTCTAAGGAATCTCCATCTTTCACTATGTCGTTCATGTAACCACTCACAAGCAGCTTACCATCCCTTATAAT
>JAFYPY010000089.1 GCA_017547345.1 Bacillota bacterium
CCCAATGTATCCTATCTGCATTAAATCCTCTACATCTTCCCCATATACGTAAGAAAGTCGCAATGCAACCGACTTAACAAGTCCCGTATGCTGTGCGACCATCTCTTCTAATCTATATTCCATAATATGTATCCAGCTTCTTTATCATCGTAATAGTCGTGCCTTCTTCCGGTTTGGAGTCCACTCTCAATCTGTCCATAAAACTTTCCATCACAGTGAAACCCATACCACTTCTGTTCTGCCCCGTATCTGTAGTAAAAAGTGGCTCCATTGCTTGAGCTATGTTATCTATTCCCACACCTTTGTCTATAACTTTAATCATAACAGTATCCTTTGATGTAAGAAAAAATTCCATATATACTGTGCCTCCCTGATTCCTATATCCATGTACGCAAGCATTACTGAATGCTTCAGAAACAGCAGTCTTCACTTCTGTAATCTCTTCTACTGTGGGATCAAGCTGTGAAACATATGCAGCGGCAACAGCCCTTGCCATACTTTGATTGTCTAATGTACCTTCCAGTTCCACTTTCATTTTTCTTTCCATTATGAAACTTCCTTTCTGTCAAAATTGGCTACGGCTTCTTCCTTCGTATCGAAATAATCGATTATGGAAAATATTCCTGCCATATTCAAAATATTTCTAACATTCTTTGAACAATTAACTATTGCCATACAGCCAGCTTGCTGCCCCATCTTTCGATACCTACCTAGCACCATTCCTATGCCGGAGCTATCCATAAATGTCACCTTCCCAAAATCGAAAATAAGGTTTTGAACTCTATAATTATCCAATGCTCTATCAATGCGTTCTCTAGCCTTAGTCGCCTCGTTATGATCGACTTCTCCCATAATCTGAACAACTAGCGTATTTTCCATTACATCAAAAATAATCTCCAATTCTATGACCTCCTCTTACTTCTATACGTCAATTATACTACCTCTACAATTAACTTGTCTTTGGGAGTTCTTGTCGAAATAGTACTAGTTTTGTAATAAGACATAGGAAACCTTATTATGTTTCTTCTAAAAAAGGCTATTTAAATATAACAAAAGGCAAGGTCTAAAAAACCTTGCCTTAATTGTTTTATTTATGATATGCCTCGTTCTTGTTTATCTTGAACGCCCTATATACCTGCTCTAGCAGAATCACTCTCATCATCTGATGAGGGAATGTCATTTTTGAGAAAGAAAGCTTGAAGTCAGAACGCTTACTTACTTCCTTACTCAATCCAAGGCTTCCGCCTATAATAAACGTCACATGGCTCTTTCCCATAAGAGGAAGTTCTTCCATCTTTGAAGCTAGCTCCTCGGAAGTCAAGTTCTTGCCAAGAATCTCCAAAGTAATCACATAACTACCATCTTTGATTTTGCCGAGAATTGACCTGCCTTCTTCTTCGACCACAGTAGCCTCTTGTGCCGGAGATGCCTTGTCCGGAAGCTTTGATTCCTTTAGTTCAATTATTTCAATATCACAATATTTTGACAGACGCTTCATATACTCTGCTACCGCATCAGTCCAATATTTTTCTTTTAGTTTTCCTATACATATTACTTGAATTTTCATAAGTTCTCCTCTAAATGATTATCATATCATTCACTTCTTCTGCACCTAAAACTTCCAATCTTAAGTTTTTTCCTATATAAAAATCCTCTTCTTCCAGAACATTTCTTATTGTCAAGACCGCTTGCTCAGGTGTGTTGTTTTCTTGGCTCAAATGTGCAAGACAAACATGGGGAACCTTGGACCCGTTTAGGTTCTTTAAGAAATCACAAAGGCATTTGCCTGAAGCTTCATTGGAAAGATGTCCATAGTCGCTCAAGATTCTTCTTTTTATATTATACGGATATCTTCCATATAGAAGTATATTGACCTCGTGATTGGATTCCAACGCTAATATATCAGAATCAGCAATGGCCTCTTGTATTTCATCTGTTACAATACCAGTGTCAGTAACTATGGAGATTTTTTTGCCGTTTTTCTTAAAAGAATAAGCTAAAGGTTCACTCGCATCGTGAGATACGGAGAAAGCTGTAACCTCAATGTCTCCGGCCATAAATGTTTCACCTGCAGATACAACCCTAGTATTCTCCTCAGTCATGTTGTACACTTTATCAATTATTGCATCCTTCGTACCCTTAGAGCAATATACCGTGCAATCTTCTGTAAAAGTCAAAGTCTTGCTCACGCCCTTAATATGGTCAGAATGTTCGTGTGTGATCAAAATACCCTTTATATCTCGTTTTGAAATATTCATAAACTTAAAGATGTCTTTTATCTTGTTGCCGGAAATCCCCACATCTACAAGAAGAAAGGTTTCTTCACTTTTTATAATATAACTGTTTCCCTTACTACTGCTAGCTAAAGGACAAAATCCTAAATTCATTACAATATCTCCTACAAATATAATACTTATAGATTATACCACTTTTTCATTGTAAAATCACTACAAATAGGCCATAATAATATAAGGCAATAAACATAAAAGGGGATTAATATGAGCATATTACGAATCTATACCGATGGTGGTTGTTCAGGAAATCAAGAAAAAACCAATTTAGGGGGCTGGGGAGCAATCCTAGAATTTGGAGAACACAAAAAAGAATTATGGGGTGCAGAGCCCAACACTACTAACAATAGAATGGAACTTACAGCGGTAATAGAAGCCCTTAAGGCCTTAAAAAAGGATAATCAGACTATCGAGGTCTTTACCGACAGTTCCTATGTTGCCAATTGCTTCCGCGAAAAATGGTACGAGTCTTGGGAGCAGAACAAGTGGAAAAACGCTGCCAGAAAATCTGTAGAAAACCAGGAACTTTGGAAAGAACTTCTTGCTCTTGTTAGAAGGCACGATGTTCGTTTCTATCGAGTAAAGGGACATGTCAAACTTCCAAAAGTTGCAGAGGGAGAACTTCCTAAGAGCCAAACTCTAGATGGACTTTACGAAAAGTTCTTACAATGGAATGGCTCCAAGTTCACATACGAAGATTTTATATACATCACTGAGATGAACAATCTAGTTGACGGCCTTGCAAACAAGGGAATTGACTCAATTAGGTAATTTAATATCTTAAAACACAAAAGGTCAATAGATACCTCTCTGAGCGCTAAACACAAAAGGTCAGATAGTATCTCGAAGAACGCTTCCGCAGGGCCATGCCCGAGGAGCCGTAGTTCGAGAGAAACTATCTGACCTTAATTTTATTCTACTCTAATGTTAATAACTTCCGCAGAGGCAACTGCTGCTTCGATTAAAGCTTCGCAGTCTAGCTTGCTTTCAGATTCTAAAATCTTTTCTAATTTTGGCTTTGTTGTTGGATGCTTAGGTAAGAATACTGTACAGCAGTCTTCGTATGGTTCGATAGACTTTTCGTAAGTACCGATTTCCTTAGCCTTATCCATAATGTCTGTCTTATCCATAGCAATCAAAGGTCTCATTACCGGCTTTGAAACAGAAGCATCAGTTACAACTAGAGATTCTGCAGTCTGGCTTGCTACCTGACCTAGGTTTTCGCCAGTGATTAACATCATACAATCTGTCTTTTCTGCGATTTTTTCTGCTATTCTCATCATGAAACGACGTACTAAGATTGTAGTTTCTTCTTCTGGACAGTTCATTACGATCTGTTCCTGAATTGGAAGAAGGTTAACTGTGTGCATCTTGAACTTGCCAACATAACCAGAAAGGATTCTAGCTAAATCCTCAACCTTTTCCTGTGCTCTAGGGCTTGTGTAAGGATATGAATGGAAGTGAACTGCTTCAATCATCATACCACGCTTAGCCATCATCCATGCAGCAACAGGGCTATCGATACCACCGGAAAGAAGAATCATACCCTTGCCGTTTGTGCCTAGTGGAAGACCACCAAAGCCGTTTACCTTGCCTTCATAGATATATGCCTTGTCAGAACGCACATCAACATGTAATAATACATCCGGCTCGTGTACATTTACCTTTAAAACCTTGCAGCCAACTAAAACCTTAGCACCGATAATTCTACCGATTTCTGGTGATTTAACTGGGAAGTTCTTGTCTGCACGCTTTGCTTCAACCTTGAATGTTTGAACTCCTCTAGTTTCGATAAGGTTCATCATATATTCCACTGCTGCTTCGCCGATTGCGTTTAGTTCAGGTTCTGCTTCAACTGCTTTACTGATTGATGCAACACCGAAAACCTTAGCAGTTTCCTTGATGATAGCATCAATGTCTAAATCCTTTTCTGCTCTGATGAAAATAAGACCTTCCTGACGTTTAATGTCTACGCCTTTGAATGCCTTTAAGTTACGACGGATTCTGTCTACAAGCATTCTTTCAAAATATGGCTTATTCATTCCCTTAAGAGCAACTTCTCCACATCTTACGATTAAGATATTCTGTTCGTTCATCTCTTTCTCCTCTATCTAAAGCTTCCTAATTTTCTAAATTTAGTAACAGCAAATTTAACTCTATCAGCCACATAATCCATTTCTTCTTCAGTATTGAATTCACTGAAGCTGAAACGAATTGCACCTTCGATTTCTTTATGTTTAAGCCCCATCGCACCAAGAACATGGCTCTGTCCTTTTTTATTCGATGAGCAGGCAGATCCAGTTGAAACAAAGATTCCGTCCTGCTCTAAAGTATGAAGTAAAACTTCACCTCTAGTTCCAAGGAAAGAAATATTTAATACTGAAGCCGCACTGTCTTCTGGGCTGTTAACAACAATATCCTTTATATCAGAAGTGATTGCTTCGTACAATCTATTTTTCACTTTTGACATAGCGACAATTCTGCCATCAAAATCATCAAATGCCATATCTATAGCCTTGCCAAAGCCTGCGATTCCGGCAGTATTTTCTGTGCCTGAACGCATATGACCTTCCTGGCCTCCACCTACGATGAATGCCGGAAGTGCAAGACCCTTTTTAACATAGATACCACCTATACCTTTAGGACCATGAATCTTATGTCCGCTGACAGAAATCATGTCTACACCTTTAAGGTCTCCCTTAACATTAACAGGAACTTTTCCGAAAGCCTGAACCGCATCCGTATGCATCAAGATTCCAGTTCCATGAGCTTTATTAAACTGGTCTTTTAACTCTATGATTTCTTTTAGTGGCATAATTGTACCAGTTTCGTTATTTACTCCCATGATTGAGATTAAAATAGTGTCTTCATCGATGGCAGCCTTAAGCTGGTCCATATTTAATCTACACTTGTTATCTACGCCGATATATTCCACCTTGTAGCCCATCTGCTCAAGTTTCTTGCATGGTTCTAAGATGGCCGGATGTTCAACAGCTGTAGTTATAATCTTTTTTCCCTGATGCTTTCTAGCACTTGCCGCTCCCATGATTGCCATGTTGTCAGCCTCTGTCCCACATGAAGTGAAGAAAACCTCATCTTCAGATGCTCCCAGGCTAGTGGCAAGTGATTTTCTAGCATTTTTAATGTATTTTTCTGCTGCAATTCCAAGCGTATGAAGTGAAGACGGATTACCGAAGTCTTCTCTTAAAACAGTTGTCATTACATCCACTGCCTCA
>JAFYPY010000090.1 GCA_017547345.1 Bacillota bacterium
AAATGCCGTAGCCTGAGTTGGTGTAAAATTCACCACTATACAGCTTCTTCGTTGCCTCTTCAATTGTAATATAGAAATAATCTCCGAGCTTCTCCGCTGCCATCAACTCGTTGTGAATCCTTATGATGCGTCTTCCTTCTCCCATTGGATAGAGTTCTGCATAACCAAAGAAGTAGTTTAGCATATCTTCCGTTAAGGTTCCGCTACCGTCATATATTATGTGATTGCCTTCGAGATTTTTTGTTGTAATAGGATCTTCAAAACCTAATATACTATAATCGAATTCCGCTGTCATATCTACTTCAGCTTCGTCCTTAATAGTAATAGTAATCAGCCCATCTGCCTCAACCTCTATTGTCGTGTTGCCTATCACAGTGAAGTAGCTAAATATCTTTTCAGAATCTCTATTGTCAACATGCTTCTCCACTTCTTCGATTTCAAGTTTCATCGAAGCTGCCGTTTTTTCTAATAAATTAAGCATTTGATCATCAGTTAGTCCCGACGGTTCACCTGCCAGGGAGTATGACAAGTTCTTATACACAGGAAGTGTTGCCGGAATATACACGTCATTTTGCATCCAAGGGTTTGCAGTATTTACTAATTCGAGTTCTTCTTCACTAAAAACTATGCTTCCGCCACCGCTACCAGAGAAACTCTTTCCATATATCAGTTCTCCCTTATTGTCAGGAATCAAGTTGAATATACCTACAGAAATTAAGCAAATAGCGGCTACTGCCGCAATTGTCTTACACCATTTAGGCCAAACATTTGTCTTTGCCACTTCTGTACCATCAAATACATAATTCCCGTCAACTATGCCCTGACGAACTTCAAAAGACTCTTCTAGAATATCATCTTCTATGAAATTCATAGCATCTACTAATCGTTCTTCTCTCATAACCAAATCCCCTCCTCTTCTAAATAAGACTTTAGTCCAAGTCGGGTGCGATAAAGAATGCTCTTTACTTTGGATTCACTCATGTCATAATAACTAGCGATATCTTTAATGGAGTCCATGTAGTAATATCTACATACAAAAATCACGCGGTTTTGCACCTTCAAACCTTTTAGATACTTATTGATTGCCAAAGATAGTTCTTTTAGCTCCGTGCTCTGCTCTACTAGATTTTCATCAGACAAACAATCTGCAAGTTCATCCAAAGATACTGCATACTCCGTTGCCTTTCGCTTTTGTCTATTTTGTGTTCTATAGACATCTATGGCAAGCTGTCTAGTAATCTTGCCAAGGTAAGTCGAAAGCTTAGTTGGCCTATTAGTAGGCATAGAATTCCATGCCCTTAAATAAGTTTCATTGACAGTTTCCTTGCTGTCGTCATAATCATAAAGCACATTATAGGCGATTTTTGAAAGATATTTACCGTATTTTTTCTCTGTCTCGTCTATTGCCCCTTCGTTTCTCTCCCAATACAGATCTACAATTTCATAATCCTGCATCTTTCCGCCCCCCTTCTCTATTGATTGCCAGGTACCTTTCTACTATATATCCCGACAAAATAGGGATTTGGTTGCCTTAATTTACTAAAATTTTCTATTTTTTTAGTAATCCACCTACGAGAACAAAATATGAAGGTAGTTTGCCTTCTTCAACCCACTCCAGCTCATAACCCATGAGTTTACTTACGGTTTTGCCTACATTGCCACCAAGGGATTCTATGGAATACCTCATTAAGTCTGGATACCTACAAGGGAGGCCTTCTATTCTAGTACAACCTTCTTTGCACATACTACAGCTCCCTGCACTTAGAGAAATAGATCCAGGATATTCTTTTTCTAGTTCATAGAGTTCACGGCTCATATCATCCTTGACTTCATACATAATTTCGAAACTTCTTGCCACATCTACATCCGGTCCGAAGATGATTTTTCGTGCTACTATCAAGAACTCGTCGTACTCTTTCCAGTAGTCTTCAGGGTTAAAGTTATATGAAGGGCAAGACCAAACAGCCTCGTAGTTCTTACACTCTTTGCAATACTGTAAGAATTCCTCCACATTAACATATCCTTTTATATATTCATCAACTTTTATAGTCTTTTCGCTTCTTTCAATATTGTACATGTTGAACCTCCTCTAATTAAAAATAGTATATCATAATTTGTTTTTTTATGGTAAAATTAATAAAGATGTATTATAGGGAGGTAACTATGAAAAAGCTATTATCCGTTTTTCTTATTTTAATACTATGTTTTGCGCTTGGTGCATGCGCTGCACCTTCAGATGATGGCCTTGAAGAAATTGAAAATCCTATGACCGTTTATATTTCATTCGCTGATGCTACTGATGACGACCTTGAAGTTACAGGACTTAAAGAAATTAAGAAGACTGAGTTCTATGCCGAAGAAGGTTCCACAGTTTTTGAAGCAACTCAGGTATTCCTTATCAATAACAATCTTGACTATCAACTAAGTTCTGATGGAACTTATTTAGAGTCAATGCTGGGATTCACAGAAAGCGACTTCGATAAGATGGCCGGCTGGATCTATGAAGTTAATGGTGAGATGGTAATGATGTCTGCTTCTGAATGTGAAGTAAAAGAAGGCGATGTAATTACTTGGGAGTTCAGAAAAGGTATGTAATCAAAAAATTAGAGGAAATGATTCAAATCATTTCCTCTTTTTGTTTTATTTTATCTTGTCTACTACATCTACAAGTTTCGCTTGTAATACATTTCTGCAATTGTCATCAAGGTCTTCTGTGCATGTAGACAACGTTATTATCTTTTCACCATTTGTCGGCAAGTTAGAGTTACTATAATAGTTCTTTGATGAGACTATATTAACATATTCAGCCATCTTTTGAGGATCTGCATCGAACTTGTTAAAAGTTCCATCGCTTATGTCCGCTCTATAATATGCAAAGATTTCATACTTGTTCCACTTGCCATCAAGGGTAAGTATATACACATAAGGGTGTGCATCCTTGTGGGCCTCTGTCTTAAAATCATTCAAAGTCCCAAACATAGTATCGTTTTTCATATTGTGGCCATATATAATCGTATGGTCCTCTGTCATATCCCCTCTATTGCTGGAATCAATATATATGCTACCGCCGTCAGAATACTCCTCATCATAATTTAGATATAAATAATAATCGTTGTTAGAGCCTTGTAGAAGAGGGTAGTTAATATCTGTTCCATCTATGTAGATCCATCCCTTTACATCGCTGTTCTTTGCAACGAGCTTTGCAAGGTCAACATTGCTTATGGTCCCTGTTTCATCTACATCTACATATTCTTCTAAAGTTATCTCGTAGTATCTATCGATTTCCCTGTATTTGTTCATAATCTCCACTACGTTATATAGCGCAAACAAGAACACTATTATGCATATTAGCATCAGGACTGTATATATTGTTTTTTTCTTTGGTCTTTTCTTCTCATCCATATCATTACCTCTTTTGAATTAAAAAATAGGGCGACCTAGTAGTCGCCCCTTAATTATAATCTTATAAGATGTAGTTTTCAAGTACCTGACCATCAAAGTCGAAGTCTTCGATCTGTAAGTAGTATTCAGCAGAGTCGATTAGAGCCTTCATTGGGCAAAGACCGATAACTTCGGAACCAATTACTGTTACGCCGTATCTCTTAGCTTCGGACTTAACCATTTCAGTTACTCTGTAAAGTGGAGTTACTCTGAAGTCAGTCATGTTGATGGAAACCTGAGCAATGTTTCTGTCTTCAAGCATGAAGCCCATAGCCTTAACATTGTTTAAGCCGCCATCCTTTTCTCTGATTACAGCTGCGATGTTCTTTGCGATCTGTACATCAGAAGTATTTAAGTTTAAGTTGTAAGCTACTAGAGGTGGTCTTGCACCTACTGCAACAACG
>JAFYPY010000010.1 GCA_017547345.1 Bacillota bacterium
AAGAGGGCCTGCGCCACGTCCGTAGAACATAAGCTCGCCAACCATATCACCAGTAATGTATACCGCGTTAAACTCATTTGATACACCTGCAAGTGGGTGAGATGCATCAAGCTGTAATGGCTGAACACTATATTCAACTTCGCCATCCTTAAGAACGGCTCTGCCGATTAACTTGATTTTCTTGCCAGCTTCAGTTGCTGCCTTTATATCATCAGCTGTAATTTTGCTGATACCAGTTGTAGGAATCTGGTCTGGTGCAACATACTTGTCAAAACATAATGCCATTAAGATGGAAAGCTTGTTTGCTGCATCGATACCTTCAACGTCAGCAGTAGGGTCAGCTTCAGCGAATCCTTTTTCCTGAGCGTCCTTTAGGACGTCTTCATAAGCTAGTCCTTCTTCAGTCATTTTTGTTAAGATGTAGTTTGTTGTACCGTTTAAAATACCCATAACTTCAACAAACTTATTTGCCTGAAGGGCATTTGTGATTGCAGTTAAAACAGGGATTCCGCCAGCTACGCTAGCTTCAAATAAGAATTCAACATTGTTTTCTTTAGCTGTCTTAACTAATTCATCGTAGTTTGCAGCAATAGCAGCTTTGTTAGCACTGATTACATGTTTACCGTTCTTCATTGCCTGAAGCATAAAAGAAGTAGCGGGTTCAATACCGCCAAGCATTTCTACTACGATATCAATATCTTCGTTATTAAGAATCTCATCAGGATCCACAGTCATAATTGATTCTGGGGCATCAGCAAAACGTTTTTTGCCTTTGCTTCTTGCTAGAATCTTTACAACCTCTGGGGATACACCGATTCTTTCTTCAATGATTTCTTTGTTTTCAGTAAGAATTTTGTATGTTCCTCCGCCTACATTACCAAATCCTAGTAGGCCAATTTTTGCGCTTTTCATAAGTTATACCTCCGAATAATCACAATGTTGAAATTATATACTAGATTTCAAATTTTGTCTTTATTTTTTTGTAAAATTTGTTATTATTTTATTAACGAAGATTATTAAAATAGGAGATATTATGAGTATTAATATTGTTTTTGTAAATCCAGAAATTCCGCCTAATACAGGTAATATTGCAAGAACTTGTGCAGCAACTGGCACTAAGCTTCATCTTGTTAAACCTTTAGGCTTTAATATAGACGATAAATCAGTGAAAAGAGCAGGCCTTGATTACTGGCCATATGTTGATTTGGAAGTTCATGAAAGCTTAGATGATTTTATGGACAAGTATGGCAATGAAAGACTTTGGTTAGCAACGACAAAGGGTGCAAGTATTTATACAGATGTTGAATATAAAGATGGGGATTTCATTCTATTTGGAAGAGAAACAGCAGGTTTACCGCCCGAGTTTGTTGAATCACATCCAGGAAGAGGTGTTAGAATCCCAATGAGTGTTGATACAAGAACTCGTTCCTTTAACCTTTCCAATTCAGCAAATATCATTTTATTTGAGGCATTAAGACAACTTGGTTTTCCTGGCTTGAAATAAATGTAAAGATTTGGTATAATATTTGCATGAGTATGAGATTGAGTTATGGATTAACAATTGAACAATCGCAAAAGCTTACAATGACACCTGAACTTATTCAGGCGATTCGTATATTGCAATTCAATACTCAAGAACTTGATTCTTTTGTACAAGGAGAGATATTAGAGAATCCTGTCCTCGAATTCGATAAGAGACGCGAGGATAGTTTAGCTGCGCTGCAAGAACATCTAGAGGAGGACTATAACGACCCTGGATTTAAGCAGTGGCAGTACTCAAAGGATAAGGAAGAATACTCCTTTGAACAGTTTACAAGTAAGGAAGAGACTCTTGAGGATTATCTGCTTTTACAACTTACTTTTTCAAGTCTCAAGGACATTGATATGAAGATAGGCAGATTTTTAATTGAAGCAATAGATGATAACGGCTATTTAACTGTTGCAACAGATAAGGTGGCGATGGCATTTGGCGTAGATGAATCCAAGGTAAACCACGTTCTAGATGTTATACAGACATTTGAACCTACCGGAGTTGGAGCAAGAAACCTTAAGGAGTGTCTAATCATTCAGCTTGCTGCCAAGGGATTACTGGAAGAAGCTGTTGAATACATTATCTTGAATCATCTTGAAGATCTTGGAGATAATAAGCTAAACAAGGTTTCAAAAGAAACGGGCCTTTCTATTAGCCAAGTTCAAATGGTATGCGATCTTATTCGTAGCCTTGAACCTAAACCAGGTAGAAGCTTTTCGACAGGGGAAAGCATCAAATACATTATTCCAGATGTAATAGTTGAGAGGTTTACAGATAAGTACGTCGTAGTTAGTAATGAGGGAAGCGTTCCTCATTTAAAAGTAAGTTCATATTATCAATCTTTATCCAAACAATATAAAGAAGACGAAGATTTAGCTAAATATCTTAACGAAAGACTAAATTCTGCTTTTTGGTTAATAAAAAGTATAGAACAAAGAAAGCGTACGATATATAATGTAGCTAGCGCGGTGGTGGAACACCAAAAGGATTTTTTTGAAAAGGGACCAAAACATCTAAAGACTCTGACATTAAAACAAGTTGCAGAGTCTATTGGTATGCACGAATCTACCGTAAGCCGTTCTGTTAATGGGAAGTATATGCAAACTCCGATGGGTGTTTTTGAAATAAAATATTTCTTTTCCAGTGGTATTACAGGACAAGATGGCGAAGGAGTTTCTTCAAACAGCATCAAGACTATGATAAAAGAAATCATATCGGGAGAAGATCCAAAGAAACCGTACAGTGATCAAGACATTGTAGGAATGCTGAGTGAAAAGGGAATTGAGATATCTCGTCGTACCGTTGCAAAGTACAGAGAAGGAATGAATATTTTATCTTCCTCCAAGAGAAGAAGATATTAATATATTAAATTTATTAACTATTGTCATTATATAAAGAGAGTTTTAGGAGGAATTATTATGGCGATTAAAGTAGGTATTAGTGGTTTTGGTAGAATCGGTAGAGTTGTAATTCGTGCAGCTATGGATATGCCAGAAATCGAAATTGCAGCAATCAATGTGAGAAATGCTGACTTAGAATATTTAGAATATCAGTTAAGATATGACTCAACATTTGGCAGATTTCCAAAGGAACTTGGACGTTACGAAAACGGACTTATTATCAATGGCAAAAAAGTTCCTGTATTCAGTGAATCCGAAGCAATTAATATTCCTTGGGCTGAAGCTGGAGTAGAATATGTAGTAGAAGCGACTGGTGCTTATGTTACAACTGAAAAAGCTATGGATCATGTTAAGGCAGGTGCTAAGAAGGTTCTTATTTCTGCACCAGCAAAAGACAAAGAAACTCCAACTTTCGTATATGGTGTTAACCATGATACATACACAACTGACATGCATGTTGTCTCCAATGCATCTTGTACAACAAACTGTTTGGCTCCTATGGCTAAAGTTATCGAAGATAACTGGGGAATTAAAGAAGGCTTAATGTCCACAATTCATGCGGCTACAGCTAAACAGAAAGTAGTAGATGCTCGTTCTATGAAGGACTGGAGAACAGGTAGATCAGTATTTGGAAATGTAATTCCTTCAACAACAGGTGCAGCAAAGGCTGTAGGTCTTGTAATCCCATCCCTAAAGGGCAAGATGACAGGTATTTCCTATAGAGTTCCTACTTCTAATGTATCTGTTGTAGACTTAAACGTTGTATTAGAAAAGCCTGCTACATACGCTGAAATTTGTGCAAAGATGAAAGAAGCATCTGAAACTTATATGAAGGGTGTTTTAGAATATGTTGATGATGAAGTAGTATCCGGCGACTTCATTGGTGATGCTTGCACATCAATCTTTGACTCTAGAGAAGGTATCGAATTAAATGATCACTTCTTCAAGTTCATCGCATTCTATGACAATGAATATGGTTATTCCAGCAAGTGCTTAGAAATGATTAAGCATATGTACAGCGTAGATAACAAATAAGAAAGGCTTATATAGTAATGAAAAAGACTGTTAGAGACATCGATGTAAAAGGAAAAAAAGTAATCGTTAGATGTGACTTTAATGTTCCTCTAAAAGAAGGTGTTATTACAGATGACACAAGAATTACTGCCGCGCTTCCAACTATCAAATATATGCTAGAAGAAGGTGCTGCTGTAATCTTAATGTCACACCTTGGAAGACCTGAAGGCGAAGCAAACATGAAATATACTCTTGCACCTGTTGCTGCAAGACTTTCCGAACTTCTTGGTATGGAAGTTGAGTTTGCTCAGTCTCCGGTAGTTGTAGACGAAGAAGTTAAAGCTAAAGCCGCTAGCTTAGAAAGCGGCAAGGTAATGCTTCTTGAAAACGTTCGTTTCAGAAAAGAAGAAACTAAGAATGGAGCAGAAT
>JAFYPY010000091.1 GCA_017547345.1 Bacillota bacterium
CCTCAAGCAGATGATACGCCAAAGGTGATTCCAGAAGATGTAAAACTAAAGGCTAGTGCAGCTGCAAAACAAATAAAAGAAAAAATGGATTCCACAAAGAAATTGCTGAATACAGAAGACGATACTTCTGAAGAAAACAAATAATACAAAATAAAACTCCGTATCCAAATGATACGGAGTTTTTAATATAAGTTTATAAACTTTTGAAAGCTTTAGTTCTTTCTATGATGTCTGATGCCCCAAATACTGCAGACCCAGCAACCAAGATATCAGTTCCTGCATCTATAATTTCTTTAGCATTATCAAGATTTACGCCTCCATCGACTTCTATAAGAAAACTCAAATTCTTCTCTTTTCTCCACTGATCTAGACGCTTAATCTTTTCAAGGGCCCTTGGAATAAATTTTTGCCCGCCAAATCCGGGATTTACAGACATAATTAATACTAAATCTATATCTTCTAAAATATCTTCCAACAAGCCTATTGGAGTTGCTGGATTAATAGAAACACCTGCTTTAATACCAAGACTCTTTATATGCTGAATAGTTCTATGTAAGTGAATACAAGCTTCTTGGTGTACGGTAATATACTCTGTATTTTCAGTAACAAAATCTTCAAGATATTTATCGGGATCTTCGATCATTAAATGAACATCGTACTTTAATTCGGTTTTACCATCTAAAGACTTCATAACCGCTGATCCAAAGCTGATATTTGGCACGAAATGTCCGTCCATAACATCCACATGAATCAAATCTGCGCCACCTTTCTCTATAAGTGAGACGTGCTCTCCAAGTCTAGAAAAATCTGCCGATAAAATTGAAGGTGCTAACTTTGCCATTTGCCTTTTCCTTTCAATAACATTAGTATCTGCTTTTATTCTTTAATTCTTCCATATTTGACAAATACGCTTTGTATCTTAAAATATGGATATCTCCCGCCTTTACGGCTTTTCTAACTGCGCATTCTGGCTCTTTTAGGTGATTGCAATTATCATATTTGCATTGTCCTTTTAGCCTTTCAAATTCAGGATAATATTCTTTTAATTGTCCAACCTCTATATCCGGCAATTCAAAAGATGTAAATCCCGGTGTATCGAATATCATGCCACCCTGCTCAATTTCAAAAATTTCAACATGTCTTGTGGTATGTTTGCCCCTTGAGGTTTTCTTGCTAACCTCGCCTATTTCCATATTAGCTGAAGGATGTAGTTGATTAAGAATTGATGATTTCCCCACGCCTGAAGGACCTGCAAGAGCAACTTTTTTATCCTTAATTAAAGGTAAAAGTTCATCAAGACCTTCTTCGGTTATAGTACTTATGCCTATAACCTTGTATGAGTCTTTATAGATATTCTTAATTTTTTGTAATTCTTCTTCTGAAACCAAATCGCTTTTGTTTATGCAAATTATTGGTTCAATTCCATTTATTTCTGCATTCACAAGGAACTTATCAATAATAGGAAAGTTTGGTGAAGGTGAAGTTGCCGCAAAAACAACTGCAAACACATCAACATTAGCTATTGGTGGTCTAATAAATACGTTTTTTCTATCGTATATTTTTTCAATTACACCTTTTAAAGCTTTTTTATCGATTATATCTATTTCGACCTGGTCACCTACACATAAAGTTATTCCGTCTTTCTTAAATATGCCACGGCCTTTAGCTTCTATAAGTCCTTCTTCGGTTTGAACATAATAGAAGCCGCCTATGCCTTTTACAATCAAACCTTTCATACTACTACCTATTCTTCTACAGTATTCTCTTCTGTATTTTCACCTTCCTGCGACTCTGCATCCGTAGTTTCTTCGTTAGAATGGTCTCCATTAGTACTTTCCTCCTGGTTTCCATCTCCTACATTAGGCTCTTCATTAATTACAGGTTCATCTTCAG
The DNA here is from genome assembly GCA_017547345.1 of Bacillota bacterium. The sequence continues at coordinate 1,894 of JAFYPY010000091.1, forward strand.
GAACTACTGTAACAGGAGGACCTTTGCTAATTACGATATTTATTGTGCTGCCTTCTTCAAGTTCACTATCAGCAATATACTGCTGGCTTGTTACAACGTTTTTATGATAATCTGTGCTTTCTTCGTATAGAATATCCCCAAGCTTAAAGCCTGCATTCTGAATTTCAGTCTTCGCCTTGTCAACATCAAGACCTACAAGCATCGGAACAGTCTTCATTTCTTTGCCCTTACCATCGCTGATTTCGACATCAATTACAGTTCCTTTGTCAGCAGTATCGCCAGCTTTTATTGACTGTGTAAGAATAGTATTTTCTGGTTTTGTACTAGTAATTTTTACCACTACCCCAAGTTCGAACCCATACTGTTCTAATTCCTTCTTGGCCTTTTTGTAATCCTTACCAACTATGTTTGGAACAACCCCGTCCTTTTTCCCAAGGCTGATATTTACTGTTACAACTTTACCATCTGTTACTTTGCTTCCCATTGTTGGAGATTGTGAAGTGATTTTACCTTCCTCCTGATCAGGGCTATAAACCTTTTCTCCTTCTTCAATGGCCAATCCTAGTTCCTCTGCCTTTTGTATAGCAGCTTGCAATGTCATTCCTTTGAAGTCAGGCACTTCAATTTCATTCTTATCAGGTCCGAACCATCCCATCAATGCGCCAAGACCTAAAACACCAGCTACTAATACAATGATCGAAGAAACAATAATAAATAGTTTGGCTTTGTTTACAGGTTTCTTTCTTTCTACTTCCTCATGATTTCTAGCAACATCAATCTCTTCTATTTTTTTAGATGACTTTTTTTCTACTTCTTCGGCAAAAATGGAGCTTCCCATCACCTTAGTGATAAAATCAATGTTTTCTAGATCAGAAATCATCTCTTCTGCTGATTTATATCTATTTGTCTGATATTTATCAGTTGCTTTTTCTATAATCTTCTCTAACTGTGGTGGTATCCCCTTAACCGATTCATTTACTGAAGGGATTGGGTTGTTTATATGCATAAGTGCAATGCTAATTGGATTGTCACCATCAAATGGAACTTTTCCCGTAAGCATTTCGTGTAAAACAATTCCTAAAGAGTAAATGTCAGATCTCTCGTCCACATATAGCCCCCTTGCTTGTTCAGGTGAGAAATAATGAACAGAGCCCATTATCTTTTCGCTTCCTTCTGCAAGGCTTTCTTTGCTTACTGCTCTAGCAATACCGAAGTCTGCAAGCTTTGCAACACCTGAATCTGTTATTAGGATGTTATGTGGTTTAACATCTCTATGTATTATCTGATTCTTGTGTGCAACACTTAATGCCGATGCTACCTGTTTAGCTATACTAATAGCTTCTGTATATTCTAGTCTGCCCTTTTCTTCTATAACCTGACTAAGGCTCTTTCCGTCGATTAGTTCCATTACAATGAAATGTATATTGCCTTCTCGACCTACATCATAGACATTAACTATATTTGAGTGTGAAAGGCCTGCAGCTGCCTGTGACTCCTTACGGAAGTTTTCAATGAACTGCTCATCCTTTATAAATTCAGGTCTTAGTATTTTAATTGCGACATATCGGTTAAGTAAGATATCCTTAGCTTTGTAAACTACGGACATTCCACCTTCACCAATTTTTTCAACTATTTCATATCTTCCTAACAATAGCTTACTGCTCATTTATATCTTCCTCCGTTACCTTTAGGCTGATTACTGTGATGTTATCATTTCCACCATTGTTGTTTGCCAAGTCAATCAGTTCATCACAAACTTCAGACATAGACAAATCTTTGTTTAATACATTGATGATATCTTCTTCGCAAACCTCATCATATAATCCATCTGTACATAAAACAAAAATATCATCCTTCATTATTTCCACCTGGAAGAAATCAGGCTCAATAGTTTTGTCTGCACCGACTGCTTTAGTTATAATATTTTTCTTTTCATGTGTTTTTGCTTCTTCTACAGAGATAATTCCTGCTTTGACTAAAGTGTTTACATATGTGTGGTCTTCAGTAACCTGAACTAAAGCTCCGTCCCTATACAAATAAACCCTACTATCTCCCACATTAGCAATATAAGCAAGCCCTGATTTAGAATACAGCGCTGATAATGTAGTCGCCATCCCTTTATTTTCAGTGTACCTTATTGCCATTTCGTAAATCTTAGTATTTACTTTGTCTATACAATCTTGAAAATAATTAACTACAGCATATTTATTAGTCACATTCTCTATAGGATTATTTGTTATGTAATTCGCAAATTCACTAACAGTCGTCCTGCTGGCTATTTCACCTGCATTACCTCCACCAACGCCATCAGCCACTAGGAAAATGTTTTCCATAGGCAATACAAAACATGCGTCCTCATTATTGCTTCGCTTTTGTCCTGTGTCGGATTTAAAGCCAACTTTCATATATTCTCCTTAATTCTCTTTTATCATTTTACATACATAAAACCCATCAATCTCTTGAGTAGGTAAAAACTGTTTTTCATAAACGATTTTGAACTTTTCATTTGTTTTGATGAAATCTCTAATCTGTTTTTCGTTTTCATCAGAATTTATTGTGCAAGTACTGTACACAAGAGTTCCACCCTTTTTCACATATCTTGCCGCATTATTTAATATCTTTTTCTGGATTTTTACAAGTTCAGAAAAATCTGTAATTTCTTTGTATTTAATTTCAGGCTTACGTCTTATAACACCAAACCCTGAGCATGGTACATCTGCAAGAACCCTATCTGCTTTTTCATTCCATTCATCCTTTTGTATAGTACCATCTGAAAGTGTGGGTTCTATGATATTTATATCTAATCTCTCAGCCAACACCTTTATAAGCTCTAGCTTGTGCTCATAAATGTCGCAAGAAATAACAGTCCCTTCATCTCTCATCATCTCTGCAATGGCTGATGTCTTGCCTCCAGGAGCTGCACATACATCTATAACAGTTTCCCCAGGTTCTGCACCAAGTTCGTCAGCAGCAACTGTAGAGGCTTCATCTTGAATTGAAAAATAACCTTCTGCGTATCTTTCATCTTCAAGTAGGCCACTGCCCTTAACATGAAGTGTTCTTTTAGAAAACGTACCTTCAGTAACTTCATAGCCTTTTTCTTCAAGATATGTTTTTAGTTCTTCTCTTGAAGTCTTATTTACATTAACTCTTATAGAAAGTTTAGGTCTTGCATTAGATGCTTCTAAAAGTTTCTTGCATTGTTCCATGCCATACTGCTTCTCCCACTTTTCAATTAACCATAGCGGGAAAGAGTGTTTGATGGATAAATAGTGTCTTAAGTCTTTAGATTCATCTGGAAGCTTAATCTCACTACCCTTTTTCATGTAGCCTCTTAAAACACCGTTTATGAAACCTTCTCGGCCTCTAACTAGTTTCTTGGCTAAAGTTACCGTTTCGTTTACAGCTGCATAATCAGGAACGCTATCCATAAAAATCAGCTGGTATAACCCTAGTCTTAGAAGCGTCGCCTCTTTTTTCTTTACCTTTTTTATTCCTGATGGAATAAGTTTGTCTAAATAATAGTCTAATAATATTTTGTTTTCCAAAACTCCATAAACCAATTCTCTAATAAACGCAGGATTATCCGGTCTATTTTTTTCTAGAAAACGATTTATTGTTAAATTAGAATAGGCTCCTTCTTTTTCTATTTCAAAAAGAATTTCATATGCCGTTTTTCTGGATAAATCCATTAATCTCTATTTCCTCTCATCGCTAAAATTCTTAATAAGTTAACGATTGCAACCGCAAGAGATGCAACATAAGTCATCGCAGCTGCTCTTAATACTTTTCTTGCGCCATATTCCTCGTCTTCATAAATAACGCCAACCATTTCCATCTGGTCTAAGGCTCTATTTGAAGCATTAAATTCAACCGGTAATGTGACTGCATGGAAAACTATAACAGCTAAGAAGAAAAGAACTCCTAAGTTAAACAACATGTCTCCCATGTAACTTCCACCAGCAGCCATACCAATACCGATAATAATTAATATCCAGCTGAATCTTGAAGCAATGTTAACGATTGGAACGATATTGTTTCTAAAAGTAAGTGGCCCATAGTTTTGTGCATGCTGAATTGCATGTCCTGCTTCGTGGCACGCAACGCTAATAGCTGCAACAGAAGTCACTCCGTATACTGTCTGTGATAATCTAAGCACTCTTTTTCTAGGATCATAATGGTCTGTTAGTGATCCTCTTATCTGTTCAATCTGAACATCTCCTAATCCATTTGCATCAAGAACAGCACGTGCTGCCTGTGCACCTGTAACACCCCTTTGATTTCTAACATTAGAATATCTTCTAAAGTTTGAATTTACTGTGCTCTGCGCATACATTGTAAACGCTACTGCAATTAAAAATAGTATAGTAGTAAATGAATATGACATTTTATCCCCCTCTTTCTATTCGAATTTACTTCCCACATCTATTGAGTGGCCTCTTAAGTAGTCACCTACCGCCATTCTTTTTTTGCCTGGAGCCTGAATTTCAGTAACAACTAAAACCTTGCCTCCGCACGCAATTTTAATACCCTTATTGTCTGCCAATAGAACATTTCCAGGTTCTTTATTTGTTTCTTCCTCTGTTGGAATTGCTTTCCAGAACTTAATTACTTCTTCTCCTAAATTACAAAATGCTCCTGGCCAAGGATCAAACCCTCTAATTAGTCGTTCAATTTCTACTGGAGTCTTTGTAAAATCAATCTTTCCATCTTTTTTGGAAATTAGTCCTGCATATGTAGCAAGTGTATCGTCCTGAGGAACTGCAACCACCTTGCCTTCTTCGATTAGCTTTAATGTGTCTACTAAAAGATCTCCACCCATTTTAGCAAGCTCATCGTGAAGCTGACTTCCGTTAAGCTGTCCGATTTCAATTTCAGATTTTGTAAGCATATCTCCAGTATCAAGGCCTTTTGCCATCTGCATGATTGTTACCCCTGTTTTTTCTTCACCTAAAACAATCGCCTGCTGGATTGGTGATGCACCTCTTAATCTTGGAAGAAGTGACGCATGTACATTGATACAGCCATATTTAGGAAGATTCAAAATTTCTTCCGGTAAAATCTGACCATAGGCAGCAACAATGATAATGTCTGGATTAATTCTATTTAATGCATCCATGATTTCTTCGTTTCCACGAATCTTTTCTGGCTGCAACACTTCTGTATTGTGTTCGAGAGCTACCTCCTTAACTGGAGTAAACTGTACTTTTTTGCCCCTGTTCTTTGCTCTGTCTGGCTGTGTAATTACAAGCTCTACGCTGTGCTCACTTGCATACAATGCCTTTAATGACTCAGCTGCAAATTCAGGAGTTCCCATAAAAACTGTTTTCATTAAAATCCCCTTAATTATTCTTCCTCTTCGTAATATTCTTCATCAGCATTTCTTAAATTTAATGCCTTGTCAATATATAGAATACCGTCTAAATGGTCGTATTCGTGGCACATTACTCTAGCATCAAAATCACTAAATTCATAAACCTGCTTTTCGCCATTAATGTCAAGAGCTTCCATCTTGATGTAATAAGGTCTTTCTACAGTACCGATTTTGCCAGGAACGCTTAGGCAACCTTCATCGTCAAGCTGGCTTCCGGACTGTTCTAAGATTACTGGGTTAATCATGATATATACTCTACCCGGTTCAGGTTCTGCAATAAACATTCTTCTCATAACGCCAACCTGTGGAGCTGCAATACCAACACCCATTTCTTCTCTCATTGTTTCAAGCATATCTTCTAAAGTAAGCTTAATTCTGTCTGTAATTTCGCCAACTTCTCTACATTTTTTTCTTAAAATTTCATCGCCTTCTACTACGATATTTCTTAATGCCATTTTCTACCTCCGTTAATTAAAATGTGCTATAAGGATTTATATCTAAATCCATGTTACAATCAACTCGTTCTTTAACTAAAATTTTATTAAAATTTTCCAAGTAATAAACGTATTCATTTCTCTTGCCCTTGGGGCATTTTATATATAAATAATATCTATATGAGTCTTTCCCTTTAAATGTCTGTGAAATTCGTGGATCCAAAATTTTATTTTTTGTTTCTTGACCCATAATATTCTCTATATATATTTTGCATCTTTTACTGCATTCAATTGCTATCGTTTCATCTTCTGATGTAAAATTAACCATTATCAAATCAGAATACGGCGGATAGTCCATAAGCTCTCTAATTCTTATTTCTTCATCAAAAAATCCTGCATAATTGTGAGCAGCAGCCTGCATTATTGCATAATTTCGTGGCTCATAACTTTGAATAATAACCTTGCCTTGCCTGTTTCCTCTCCCTGCTCGTCCTGCAGCTTGAGTAATGAGCTGAAAAGTCCTCTCGCTAGACCTA
>JAFYPY010000011.1 GCA_017547345.1 Bacillota bacterium
ATATATCCATAATGTTAAAGTGCCATTAAGATATGTTCCTTTTCGTTGAATTTACAAAAAAAGGTAATATAATACTTATTATGTGAGGGGAAAATATACTTATCCCCAAAGGAGGTTGTTGCTATGGGTAGTTATGGATATTTAGTTAGTTTGGCTATTATAATGCTTTCGACTAAAATTCTAGGAGATTTAACAAAAAAAGTAAGTATGCCACAGGTGGTTGGAGCACTGCTGGCAGGTATATTAGTTGGTCCTTCCTGTCTAGGACTTATTGCAGAAACAGAGTTTATCGTTTATGCAGCAGAGATAGGCGTAATTCTTCTTATGTTTACAGCAGGACTTGAAACTGATGTTAATGAATTCAAGCAAAATGGAATTGCGTGCGTTGTAATTGCAAGTATAGGTGTAATAGTACCTCTAATCGGAGGAAGTATATGTTACTATCTCTTTTTTGATATAGGAAATAGCTATAATGAAATGTTAAGTGCTGTATTCGTAGGGGTATTGCTTACGGCTACATCAGTTAGCATTACCGTTGAAGCTCTAAGAGAAATGGGGAAACTAGAAGGTAAAGTAGGGAACGCAATACTTGGAGCGGCGGTTCTTGACGATATTATAGGAATCATTGTATTGACAATCGTATCTAGCTTTAAGGATACGAGTGTTTCCATAGGGCTAGTACTTATGAAGATAGGCGCATATATTCTTTTAATGTGTGTTATCGGTGCATTGTTGTTAAAGTTCAAGCCACTTATAGACAGAAGATATAGAAAACAAAGTGTCACTACTTATGCTTTAGCTGCGTGCTTTGTTATATCCTTTGTTTCTGAGGAGTATTTTGGTGTTGCAAGTATAACTGGAGCATATCTTTTAGGACTGTTCTTATCAACACATAAAATCAAACTAGAAGTAGAAGATAAGGTTAGAAGACCTTCTTATCTGTTCTTTTCACCGATATTTTTTGCGAGTGTTGGGCTTAAAGTTGAACTCGATGGACTCACCAAGGAACTTCTTCTTTTTTCTCTAATACTTTTGACTGTTGCCATCCTGACAAAAATTATAGGGTGTGGACTAGGTGCTCGGTTATGTAAGTTCACAACAAGGGAGTCTTTGCAAGTCGGAGTGGGTATGGTCTCAAGAGGAGAGGTCGCACTCATAGTAGCCCAAAAGGGATATGCTATGGGCCTTATGCCGGCTACTCTCTTTCCACCGATTATATTGGTTGTAATAGCCACAACTATTTTACCACCGATAATTTTGAAAAAAATTATGTGATGAGGATTATATGTAAAGCTGGATGGAATACCTATCCAGCCTTTATATTTTTTGAGATATATTTTATATCGACTATATCTTTTGAATATGGTATAATAACTTGTTAAAGTATGCAAAAAAGGAGCATTTTCGTTAATGGAAAAGAAACACATCAGCCCAGATCTTGCACAGATGAAGGTTTTACTTATTAATGATATTGCAGGGTATAGCAAAATATCACTTGGTGCGATGATTCCTATTATGTCTCATATGGGATTTGGCATTCATAATCTTCCGACGGCAGTGGTTTCTAACACACTAGACTATGGCAAGTTTGAGATTTTGGAAACAACTGAATATATGAAAGGCACATTAAAAGTTTGGAAGGAACTTGGATTTACCTTTGATGCCATATGTACAGGAATGATTTTTTCTGAGGAGCAAGTGAAGGTTGTATCTGAATATTGTCATGAGCAGAGAGAGAAAGGTGTTAGAATCTTTGTGGATCCTATCATGGGTGACAACGGTTCTTTGTATAACGGAGTATCTGATGAAACTGTCAGATATATGCGAAAAATCTGTTCTGTAGCAGACATTATAATGCCAAACTTTACTGAGGCAGCATTCCTTGCGGACAAGCATTTTGATAAAAAGGCTGTTACTTTAGATGAGGCAAAGGAACTTGTTGATGAACTTAGAAACTTGGGCTCAAAATCAGTAGTAATTACAAGTATTACTGTAGATGGACAGACTTGTGTATACGGTTATGATGAGGAGAAAGAGGACTACTTCAATATCCCATTTGATTACATCCCTGTTCATATACCGGGTACTGGAGATATTTTCTCTGCTTTGCTGGTTGGAAGTGTATTAAAAGGCAGAGACTTACAGGTCTCTACGGCTTATGCCATGAATACTTTAAGAGAATTAATTATGTTAAACAAGGATAACGCTGATAAGACTAGCGGAATTCCTATTGAATTATATTTAGAAGAAATGACAAATTTTTAGTAGAGGTGATAAAGATGCAGTTAATTGACAGAGTTGAATTATGTAATGGATGTGGTGCTTGCAGAGTTGCTTGTAAGTATCAGTGTGTAAAGATGTTAGAAAACGAAGAGGGGCTAATTAGACCGGTTGTTGATGAAAATGGCTGTCAGAAATGCAATGCATGTATGCTTTTCTGCCCTATTTATAACCCAGTGGAACTTCCTGAATTTGAAACTTTCTATGATTCTGCCGAAGATGTTAGAAAGAGAGACATGGCTCCAATCTATAGAGCTACTATGAGAGAAGCAAAAGCTGGTAAGCATGTTGAGTTCGTAGGAACTTTATGCCAGATTGCTGCTCTTAAATCTTTAAGAGGCGACAAGTTATCCCACAATATCGCTATTTTCCCTGTGTATTGTGATGAGGAACAGAGAAAATCTAGCGCTGCATGTGCTGCATGTAGATTCTACGAAAAATAAGAGGACATTATGACTATTTTAGAAAAAGTAAAAGAAGCAGAAAAACTTTTTGCAGATTATGAAATAACAGGCAACGAGCTTGCAAGGGTGCAGAAACTGAGAGAAAAATTAGAAAGTGACCACGTAACGGTTTCCGTAATCGGCCAGTTCAAGAGAGGAAAGAGTGCTCTTGTAAATAGAATTTTAGAAGATGCAGTTTTACCTGTAGGCATAGTACCTGTAACTGCAGTTGTAACAACTGTCGAATATGGCGAAAAGAGCGCAGCAGTCCATTTTAACAATGGTGTTGTTAAAGAGGTGGAGTTTGAAGAGATTTCTACATATGTAAATGAACAGGAAAACCAGGACAATAAGCTTAATGTAACTAAGGTTGCGATTAAGACACCTTCTGAATTCCTAAAGTCGGGTTTAACTTTTGTTGATACACCAGGCGTAGGTTCAATGCACGAAAACAATACTGTAGAGGCTTATGCCTTTGTAAAAGAAAGTGATGCGGTTATCTTCACTCTATCTGTAGATAGCCCTATAAACCAGATCGAAATTGATTTCTTAAAGAATGCAAAGGAATATGCGGCTAAGTTCTACTTTGCTATCAACAAAATTGATGCAATTGCTGATGAGGATTTAGAGGCATATTTGGCATATTGCAGAAGATTTATCGCAGGACTTATGGAAGTTGATGACATCATGATGTTCCCTGTGAGTGCGAAGATGGATATAGGCGTTGAAGACTTGAAGGAGTCTATTTTAGAAGATTTGAGCACAGAAAGTAGCCAGATTTTAGAGGAATCAACAAAGCTTAAGCTACACGATATTGTAGTAAGTGCGTTGTCTCAGGTTACTTTCTATAGAAATGCAATGCAGATGACTCATGTTGAGTTTGATCAAAAGTTTGAGGAAATTAAGGCTTTCTTTGATCAGATTCACAATGAAACTGCTATGCTTCCAGCCGCACTTAGAACAAATGCGGCGGTATGTGAAGCGCATACAAATGACGTTAAAAATAGACTTACAGCTAAGGTTAAGGAACTTTTCTTCATCGATTATCATTATGAAATCGAGAGAGTTTCTGGACAGACTGCAGTGGAAGGTGAAGACGACCTAGTTGCTAGAGTTGATAACATATGTAATAACCTAAATGAAACTCTAAACACAGTTTTTATGCATAGAGAAGAAAACACATATGTTGTTGCTAGAAGAATCAACAATTTGAACAGACTAGTTAGAAAATTAGTCAAAATGAGAGATGAACAGTAAAAAGAGGTAACTCACTTGACAGAAGAATTTAAGAGTAATGCTCTGACGGTGATATAGCTTATATTAAAAATTACACGCTATTTGTATTAAAGCAATTAGCGTGTTTTTTTATGCAAAATGCTGGAAAAGAATTATTATCGTAGCAAGAGGTTTCGCACATAGCAAAAGCATATAGGCGGTAAGGATTCCATAGAAAAGTTTAAGAAATTTGAAACCTTTGCCATATCCCGGAAGAACTTTGAACTCTTTGATGACACATAATCCTTCTATCTCTTTCATTTTTCTATAGAATTCATCTATTTCTATGGCGTCGACAATACCGCACCTAAAGAAAGGTATGTAGAATGACCTATTGCTCTCATCAAAACTTTCAAAAGTGTGCACGCCTCTTTTGGAGAATACAATTCTCTTTACAGTATTTAGTTCTAATACGGATTTCCTTTTGAACAGCTTGTTACAATAGATGATTTGGTTGCTATCATATAGGGTATAGCAGAATTTATGACTTATAAGCAACATAAAAAAGGTTATAAAGATTATTAGATATAGAAACATAGCGCCAATGATATTCACTTCATATCCAGGCACTCTAAAAATAACAATTTCACTTATTACCACACCACACAGCAGAAAATACAGCATACAGCTTATTAGGAAAAACTGTTTGAATGCATTGGTATAACGATAAGAAATAATTTTCACTTTTTAATCTCCTTTCAAAAATGACCTGCACAAAGAGAATATATTTTATATGGATTCATAAATATTACTTAAAAATCCATATTTAAGAATATTACAAGGAGGGCGAACTTATGATGAATTATATCTGGGTAGGACTAATAGTAATCGCTGTTGTGATTGGTGGTGCTACCGGAAATATTCAGGCTGTACTGGATAATATTTTTTCTTTTGCAGAAACGGCTGTAGACATTTCTTTTGGTTTGATTGGTGTTATGGCATTTTTTTGTGGACTGATGAATGTTATGGATAAGGCAGGTCTATGTGAGAAACTTGGTATACTCATCGCGCCGATTATGCGAAAGTTATTTCCAGAGGTGCCAGCGGACCATCCTGCAAATTCGGCGATGGCTTTGTATTTTGCTGCCAACATTTTAGGTATTGGCAATGCTGCAACGCCTTTTGGACTAAAGGCTATGCAGGAGTTACAGACTCTAAATCCTACGAAGGATATAGCAACAAATGCACAGTGTATGCTAATGGCAATCTCTACCACTTCGATTACCTTAATTCCGGTGACTGCGATAGGGCTTAGATCTGCGATTCAACTTGAAGGAGCCGCGGAAATTATTGCCCCGGTAATAATAGCAACATCAATATCAACTATAACTGGAATCATATGCACATTGATTTTCCAAAACCTAAAAGGATGGAAATGGGAAAATGTTATTGCAAGAGAATTGGCAGCTGGGACTTTAAAAATCAACGAAAACTATGTTGGAGATAATCCAATCATATTGAATAAGGAGGGAATGTAATTATGACCGCTATTTTAGAGGCTTTCTCAATTTGGTCTATACCGGTGCTGGTTGCATGTGTATCGGTATATGCTTTGTACAAAAAAGTACCAGTGTATTCCGCTTTTACGGAAGGCGCTAAAGAGGGATTTTCTACCGCAGTTATGATCATACCTTATCTAACCGCGATGCTTTGTGCTATAGGAATGTTTAGAGCCTCAGGCTGCATGGACTTTGTGACTGATTTGCTTGCTCCTGTAACGAGTCTTATCAACTGCCCAGCGGAGACGATACCTTTTATGATTATGAGATCTTTTTCCGGTGGTGCGGCTGAAGGAATGCTAACGGATTTGATATCTACATATGGAACTCAGTCTCAAATTGGCAGAATAGCATCTGTTGGATTAGCGTCAACAGAAACAACATTTTATATTTTAGCTGTGTATTTTGGCTCTGTTGGCATATCTAAGACGAGGCACTCTGTGGCAGCGGGCTTGTTAGGAGACTTAGCATCATTTTTGGCGTCTGTATTTATCGTTAATTTGATGTGGTTCTAGTCCTATGAAATATCCTAAGAAATTAAGAAAAGGTGATACAATTGGATTAATTTGCCCTAGTTCTCCCGTGACCAAGGAGAGAGTCTTAGAATGTGCATTGAAGATAAAAAGCCTAGGGTTTAATGTTAAAATTGCAGATAATGTAACAGATAATTATGGCGGATATATGGCAGGAAACGGTGTTGAGCGAGGTTACTGGGTCAATAAGATGTTTGCCGATGAAGAAGTAGATGGCATTTTTTGCATCAGAGGTGGAGATGGGTCTAGCAGAATTATGGAATATCTTGACTATGAAATCATTAGATCTAACCCAAAGGTTTTCGTAGGGTATAGTGACGTGACTAATTTGCATTTAGCCATAAATCAAAACTGTGGTTTAGTGACTTTTCATGGTCCTATGGTTTCATCTAACATGATAGATTCTTTCGACCAAGAAACGGCAGATTCGTTATTTGATACAATAAATGCTGAGGAGAATTTTGAATTCAAGAACCCCAAGGATTTTGATATTAAAGTGTTGAAAGAAGGCAAGGCTATTGGTAGAATTATAGGAGGAAACTTGTCGCTTCTATCGGCTAGCATCGGTACTCCTTATTCGGTGGATACGAGAGGAAGCATATTGTTTATAGAGGAAGTTTCTGAGCCCATAACAAAGATTGAGAAATGGGTTTACCATCTTAAGAACGCAGGACTTCTTGAGAAGTGCAGTGGTATACTGTTAGGCCAGTTTACAAATGTTGTAAATGACAGATGTCCAAAGTATGATGAGATAGAGTGCTTTGAAGACATTTTAGACGGCCTTGAAATTCCTGTCATGTATAATATCCAGTCGGGTCACGATAAGCCCATGATGACTATTCCTATGGGGACGATTTGCCATATGGATACTAAAAAAAGAAGTATATTATTCGAAGTTCTAAGATAAATGATTTAATTAGCACTAGGAGATAAAACAATGATTAGAGAAACAAAAGAAAACAGGCTATTCTTTGACGGCTGTGATATGACAGAACTTGCTAAAAAATATGGCACACCATTATATGTATATTCAGAAAACGATATCATCGGAAGATTTGACGACCTAAGAAAG
>JAFYPY010000012.1 GCA_017547345.1 Bacillota bacterium
ACTCTATGCTTTTTTGCACTATCTTTTGGGCATTTTAGCAAGGTTTTTTGCTATATTTCAGGGCTAAAGGAAATATAATCTCCTCCGCTTATTTTAACCGTTCCTCTCTGTATATCCTGCTTAAACAATCCCACTATAACCTTTTGCAAATCTCCCGTTTGAAGGACTTTTATGATATTTTGAGGTGTGCCTTCACACTTTAAGTTTTCAAGCACATATGCTTCAACTCCAGAGTTTGTAAATTCTATTTTGGTAAAATACATATCATTGCTGTCCATAGCACTTAAAACTTCTAAACTCTGTCTTAACTTCACTTTTTCTTCCACTTCAATAAGCTGGCCAACTTCAATCTTTGTTATCGTAAGACCTCTTATCTCAGTAATGTACGGGTTCACCTCTGTGTTCCTTAAAACCCTGCCTTCCTTATCCACAACCACATAGTGATTACCATATATAAGCGAGGCAATCTGTTTTCTTTCTTTTATCTCTATGTATACTCCATTTGGAAATTGGCGTTTAACCTTGACGCTTTCTATGTAAGCGTCTTTTTCAAGTCTGCTTTTGATATCTTTGAAATTTACATCCCAAAAGATATTTCCCCCAGGTTTACAATCACCAATCACCAAGACTTCCTGGTCGCTGTAATAGGAGTTTCCTTCAATTTCGAAAGTTTCTACATCAAAGTAGTCAGTGGATGATACAAGTAGTCCTCCGGCAACTATGCATATTATTAAAAGCAGTTTCTTAAATAGGCTACCTTTGGATTTTCTACGTAACTTATCTCTTTTCTTCAATCAAACCACCTAATGATTTTAATCCTTTTTCTAAATCTTCATATCCTCGTTGTATGTGAAAAATGTCATCAACTACGGTTTCTCCTTCTGCCATAAGACCAGCCACAACAAGAGCTGCACCACCTCTTAAATCTAGTGCCTTAACACTATTTCCATACAACTTTTCAGTACCTTTAATTATAGCATTTTTGCCACAAGTTTCAATATCTGCCCCCATTTTAATCAAATCATTTTTGTGTGTAAACCTGCTTTCAAATATATCCTCCCTAATAGTAGTAAGACCTTTTGCCACAGTGCATAAAGTCATAAGCTGTGGTTGACAATCTGTTGGAAAACCAGGATATGGCTGCGTCACTATGACACCAGGGCTCCTTAAAGGCTTGTGTGCCCAAACCTCTATCATATTTTCATAACTTCGTATTTCTGCTCCCATTCTCTCAAAGACATTTATAACATCATTTATTATGTTTGCCCTTATATTTCTAAATACTGCTCTACCATTCGTTCCAAGAACAGCTGCCATATAAGTTGCCGCTTCTATTCTGTCTTCAAGTAAAAAATACATTCTGTCCACCCTTGTGTTTTTTTGTATTATGCTACTTGCACCTTTAATAAAAATAGTATCGGTTCCAGCTCCAAAAACCTGAAAGCCTATGGTTCTTAAAAAACCTTGCAAATCAACGATTTCCGGCTCTACAGCACAATTTTCTATTATAGTATCCGCTCTGCCACAGAGGGCTGCCATAATTAAATTTTCTGTCGCTCCCACACTCGGGTAAGGAAGTGTTATTTTGCCACCATGACATGCACCTTTGCAATAAATTCTCTCGTTTTCCATCTCAACTTCAAACCCTAACTGTTCAAGACAAGAGATATGTATGTCGATGGGTCTTTTCCCTATGTTACACCCTCCCGGCCTATGTATAACGGCCTCTCCACTTCTTGCAAGTAGACTTCCCATAAGAAACACCGAGGATCTCATTTCCGACATAAGAGATTCAGGCACTGAAAATCTATCAATGCCACGACTGTCAACGACAACACAATCTTCCTCCCATTTTGTCTTAGCACCTAGGGCTGTAAGTATTTCAATCATCGCAAAAACATCACCAATGCGTGGGCAATCATATATCTCATAAATGCCACTTCTACATACAGTTGCTGCGAGTATGGGTAGTGCAGAATTTTTCGCACCTTTTATACGATATTCTCCTTTTAACGGTACTCCACCTTCTATATAATAGCTACGCAAAGCAAAACACCCCCCTAATTCTTTTTTATATTATGAAAAAAGAAGTAAAAGAGTGCATTGAAAAAGGGCTATTAACTAGCCCCTTATTTTTTATAGTCTTCAATTATTGTTCCACAAATAATATCTAGTGCCTTGTCTGGTGCGCATTCCCTGCTAGCCTTTGACATTTTGGCAAGTCTATCTGGATCATTTTTTAATGATAGCACATCTTTGACAACATCTTCTACGACTAAATCCTTCTCTTCGATTAAGAAAGCTCCGCCTCTGTCTGCAACTGCTTTTGCATTGTAGAACTGATGATTACCCGTAGCTTCAGGAAAAGGAACAAAGATAGCTGCCTTACCTGCAACAGTAGCCTCTGCCACGGATAACGCTCCAGAACGGCAAATAACCAAATCGCAAGCAAGCAAATGTAAGTCCATATTTTCAATATATCCCTTAACCTTAATGTTTTCCTTAGGTTCTAAGCCTTTCTTCTGAAGCATTTCCATTGCTTCATCGTAATACCATTTACCAGTTCCGATAATCATTGTAGTCTTTTCGTGTCCGTTAAACACATTTAGAAGCTCGAAGGCAATTTCGTTTATCTTCATTGAGCCTATGCTTCCTCCAAAAGTAAATACAACAAAATCATCCTGTGCAATTCCCAGTTTATCTCTCGCTTCTTTTTTTGTAGTCACGAAAAAATTCTTTCTCACAGGATTTCCTGCATAAACCAGTTTTTCAGGCATCTTAAAAAAGGCTTTTGCGTCTTCGAAACCAAGGAAAATTTTGTTTACAGTTCTTTCTAAAGTTCTGTTGGCTAGTCCCGGATATGCATTTTGCTCATGGATATATGTAGGACATTTCATAAGTTTGCCCGCAAGTAACATAGGGAAGCAAACAAATCCGCCAGTTCCCACTATTATATCCGGCTTGAACTCTTTTATTATTTTTTTTGATTGAGAAATACCTTTAGACACAGCAAAGCCCGTTTTGACAAACTCCATAGGAGATACCTTGTCAAACCACCTAGCAGTTACCATCTCAAAATTGTACCCACTGTTTGGCACAATTTCCTTTTCGATTCCAACTTCATTTCCAACATACAATACTTCTGTATTTGGATCGATTTCTCTAAATTTGTCTGCAATAGCAAGGGCTGGATAAATATGTCCACCCGTGCCTCCACCTGTTACGATTACTCTCATATTATTCTCCTACAAATCAGAGGATTTTGAAATATTGAGCAATATGCCCATTGCTCCCATAAAAATTACTAAGGCATTACCGCCGTAACTTACAAAAGGCAAAATAATTCCTGTCGGAGGGAAAGATGAAGTAACAACCGCTACATTTAGCACGACCTGAACACCGATCATGATTGTAATGCCCGCAGCAAGCATCATGCCCATGTAGT
Organism: Bacillota bacterium; assembly: GCA_017547345.1. The sequence continues at coordinate 3,446 of JAFYPY010000012.1, forward strand.
CTTTTGCATTCATCGCTACATGACATCCTCTCCATACTAAAGCCATAAATGTTACCATTAAAAGAAATATCCCCACAAAACCTAATTCCTCACCGATAATGGCAAGAATAAAATCGTTTTGTGGTTCAGGCAAATACAAGTTTTTTTGAATACTATTACCTAGACCTCTTCCAGTTAAACCTCCCGTTCCCATAGCAAGCAAGGACTGTACAACCTGCCAGCCATTCCCAAGAGAATCTGCAAAAGGATCAAGAAAACTCATAAATCTGGCAAATCTATAGCCATCCTGGTCAGAAATAATAAGTACTGTACCACATACACCTGCAACACCAGCAAGCATACCCAAATGTTTCATATGGGTTCCTGCAACGAACAACATTCCACCAGCAATAAAAACAACCGTAAATGCTGTTGACATATTTGGCTGGCCCATAATGAGGCCGGCATACGCCACCGCTACAAAAACTACTGGAACTATTCCCTTCCAAAATTCAACTGCTCTATTAGGCTTTTGAGAAAAAAAGCCCGTTATAAACAGAATCAGCCCCATCTTAGCTATTTCTCCCGGCATCACTGTAAATCCGGCTATACCAATCCATCGAGTCGCCCCATTGGCAGTAACTCCAAGAGGTGTAAA
>JAFYPY010000092.1 GCA_017547345.1 Bacillota bacterium
ATCTCCTTCCTTACGGAAATGAGAAAGAAGGTCTGTATAATTCTTCTTTAGATATCCACCGTGAGTCTGGATGTTAATACATCCGGAAACAAGGGCAGTCTCGTACTTTGTAAATACTCTCTTATATGGGAAAATATATCCTGCAAAGTTCCAAGTTTCCCCAATTAGGCGGAATCCATCGGCAGCTCCTTCAATGCCATCAACGCCTGTTGAATGGTAGATTCTAACGTGCTTCTTTTCTTTTAGTTCTTCAAAAAGTCTCACGCAAACCGCCTTTTCATTGCTATCTTCTCCAGAATCCAAATTTGGTCCCTTAAAAATAACACCGTAGCTGTCATCGTCTTCGTTAATCTTTATAACCTTGAAGATTCCCTTTTCTTCATATGCATCTATTATGTTCTCACAATTTATATTGTTGATGCCTCTTGCATAAAATACGGAAATTACATCTTCGAACTTTACATCAAGCTCATTTCTGAACGAATACGCAAGATTTGTGTTACCCCTCATTAAAGCTTTTACAAACTCCGTCTTGGAGTCCCTTTCAGGGGTAAAATTCCACATGCCCATAGCAAGTTCGATAATTTCTGCCAGCTTTGTAATTTCGCCGGAAGAATAACGATCTTCATTATCCACAATTAGCAAATAGTATTTTTCGTTATTAATTTCAACAGCACCCCAATATGTGTGGACACCATCGATTTCTACAAGGCTGTAAACATTACCTAGATTCAAGGCAACTTCTCTTCCTCTTCTAATAGCCGCATCTATTGTAGTCTTCTGACGAGTTTCTACTGCAAATACAGTATTAAATTCTTCGCTCAAAAGAACCATCTGGAAGTCATTGTTAAGCGCCGCCTCTCTCAATGCCTGCTGAAAACCGTTGTACTTTTCGAAATTTAACAAATGGAAAATAGTGTTGTTGATTAAAGTATTATTGAAGTTGTTTCCATAAAGAACCCTATCCATAACTTCCATAATCAACTCAGAATAGTCCGCATCGTTTCCGTTGGCAATGATTACAAATGGAACTCCCGCCTCATCGGCCGCAGCTATAACTTCAGTATATCCAGAATTAGCATTGCTGTTTCTTTGGAAGAAAACAATGCCTGCAATACCACATTTGGCAAGTTCGCGTATAGTTTCCTTTTGAACGCTTACATTACCTCTCATACCGGAAAACGTAGTTAACACTAATTCATCTCTATTTCCGTTGTATCTAGCAGCATCTTCTGCAGTTGCGGCATCCATAACTGAAACACTTCTTACACGATTATCAAGATTTCTTTCACCTGCTACAACTATACTTTGCTTAAATGCATCCATTTGCATGCAGTCTTTAACTGTTACTACCATCTTCTTCCACCTTCTCGTTTTCTTCCAATTCAAGTTCAGTGTCTTCTTTTTCTGTTTCGTTTATAGCCTCATCAGCAAGATAGTCTCTATCGTATTTTTCTAGTTCTTCCTTTAGACGCTCTTCCTCTTCTTTTCTAAGTCTTTCTGTTTCAGCAGCTTCTTCTTCGTCTTTAGCCTTCTTTACTTCATCTTCGGCTTTAACCTTTGCTGCCAGCCCTTCCGCATCCACTTCTCCTGTGAACAATGCCTCGAACTGATCTCCATCGATAGTTTCTACAAGTAGTAAAGCTTCTGCTACTCTTGTAAGAATATCCATGTTTTCTTTTAGAAGTCGTTCTGCTTCACAATAAGCATCTTCAACTAGCTTCTTGATTTCTTCATCTATCTCACGAGCTACTGCTTCAGAGTAGTTCTTGTGAGTAGTGAAATCATTGCCAAGGAATACCTCATCGCTGCTTGAGTAATTAACCGGTCCCAACTTTTCACTGAATCCATACTTCGTAACCATTTCACGAGCGATTTCGGTTGCACGCATAATATCATTGCTTGCGCCAGTACTAATATCATCAAGAGTTAAAGCCTCTGCTACACGACCACCTAATAAGTGTACGATAGCGTGCTTCATACCGTTTCTTGTTTCGTAGCTCTTGTCTTCCTTCGGCAATGTCATAGTAAATCCACCAGCTCTGCCTCTAGGAATGATTGTTACCTGATGTACTGGATCGCTATCAGGAATACATCTAGCAACTACCGCATGACCCGCTTCGTGGTAAGCAGTAAGCTTTCTGTCTTTTTCACTCACAACCCTGCTCTTCTTTTCAGGTCCTGCAATAACCTTAGTAATAGCTTCTTCAATTTCTTCCATTCTAATGAATCGGCCGTTTCTTCTAGCAGTAATTAATGAAGCCTCGTTTAATAGATTTTCAATATCTGCCGGTGTGAATCCCGGAGTTCTTCTTGCTAAAACTTCAGGAGTTACATCCTCTGCAAGAGGTTTATTCTTGCTGTGAATCTTGAAGATTTCTTCTCTTGCCTTAATATCAGGTACACCAATTACAATCTGTCTATCAAATCTACCCGGTCTTAACAATGCTGGGTCTAAGATGTCAGGTCTGTTTGTAGCGGCTAAAACGATTATACCGGAATTTTCTCCAAAGCCATCCATCTCTACAAGTAGCTGGTTAAGAGTCTGTTCTCTTTCATCATGTCCACCACCGATACCTGCGCCTCTCTTACGGCCCACAGCATCGATTTCGTCGATAAATACGATGCAAGGTGCATTCTTCTTAGCCTGGTCAAACAAGTCTCTAACTCTGGAAGCACCAACCCCTACGAACATTTCTACGAAGTCCGAACCACTGATTGTAAAGAACGGAACTCCCGCTTCCCCTGCAGTAGCCTTGGAAATGTATGTCTTACCTGTTCCCGGAGGACCTACAAGTAGGATACCTTTAGGGATTCTTGCACCAAGATCATTATATTTTTTTGGATACTTCAAGAAGTCTACAACTTCTTCAAGTTCTTGCTTTTCTTCTTCTAAACCGGCAACATCATCAAAGGTAACCTTCTTTTCTCCTGCTTTTACCATCTTTGCCCTGGACTTGCCAAACTGGAATGCCTTTCCGTTGCCACCCTGATTCATCATAAAATACATCAGGAAGATTATGGCGCCTACTGCAAATACTGTAGGTAACAGACTCAAAATGATGGAACCCGTCTCATTAGGCGGCTCACATTCATACTTCAAATTACCTTCTTGCATCTGTGGGAAAATATACTGCTCATTTAACAAGCTTAATTCAACCACAGAGTTTACATGCGTATATACAGCCTTCTTTTCACTAAGTTTACCTGTAAGCTTAGTTTCAGTAACGCTGACCTCACTAAATTTTTCATCTTCTAAGTACTGAACAAACTTAGATAAAGGAACCTCTTTAACCTCTAGTTGCTGTGCATCTGCCCCCTTATAGGCACTGGCAATTGCAAGTACAACTATGAAAAGGACTCCATAAACAGCAAAATTCTTTGCGACTCTTTTCACGTTTTTCCCCTTTCATTTCTATAATTCATCGGCTGTTTATTGCCGTTTTTTGTTGTCAAAAACAAATATCCATTAAATTTTACCATATTATTCACAATTTTTCAAGAACTAATAGAATGTCAGCACTTCCATCTTCCACCCTATAATCAGCCGAAAATCTGCCTTTTTTTCTTAGGATTTCTGAAGGAAATTCTTCCGATGGCAAAACCCAGAGAACTTGACTTCCTTTTGCCAAAAGTTTCATATCATCCCTTGAGTGTTTTGGTACCTTTTGGTCTACGAAAAAGTCTTGAATCTTCTTGGTACCATTTCCAGTATTTATTACATCACCTGGTTTCCTGGTTCTAATGCAGACTTCCTTTTCTTCTACACCTTGAAAGGCACCGTATACGATATTCGATGCCTGAGCGTTTCCGTAGGTTTGTCGAAACTTATCGAACTCCGCTTTCGTCATAGTTAAAATTTGGTATTCCCTCTTCGAGTTGTCAGAATTTGTCGACCTTTGTCTAAAAACTAATTTGTCATACTCCTTTAATACCACAAATCCGTCTGTCAAATCGCACATTGCCGATGGACTTTTAGATTCTAGAACTTTATCTATTAACTCCCCTTGTGCAAAAGTAATGTTCTGCTCCATCCCTAGCTTTTCCAATGCAGTAGTGTATACTCTAAATCTTACAGCATTGTGAAGAGTGAGCAAAACTTTTGTGTCTAAGGCTTGCTTGATAATTTTCGGTTTATCACTTTCCAATATATTTGTATCGTCTATTAACGATTTTTCGTATGCCTTTTGTGTCTCAATCCTCATATAATCCCTGTCGCCTGCAGCAATTCGTCCCAGTCTGTTTACAGTCTCAATTATATTTTCATTGAAGTTTTCTTCAATAAATGGGATTAATAGATTCCTAATTTTATTGCGAGCATAGATATTCTCATTATTAGTATGGTCTATTCTAGGATTCAATTCTCTATCTTTACAGTATTTTTCGATTTCTTCACGGCCAATATCTAAAATTGGTCTAATCACCGCAAAGCCGTTTTCTTCAAATCGCTCATATGGTATGCCGCTAAGTCCATCAGTACCAGTGCCTCTCATAAGCCTAAAAAGTATTGTCTCACATTGGTCATTTGCATTATGGGCTAGTGCAATTGCTACTTTATTTTTTGGAATTCCATTTTGATGAATTTGGAGAGCAACCTGTGAAAACGCCTCATATCTAACCTTTCGTCCAGCCTCCTCCGAGGTCATTCCTTCTTGAGCTGCTATAACATTGCAGTCTCTTATGAAAACCTCGCATGGAATATTTAGTTTTGCACATAATTCCTCAACATAGTGCTGGTCTTCTTCTGCAGCACCCTCTCTCAACTTATGATTGATATGAACTGCATATAATGTTAAATCCCATTCATCCTTTAGGGAATTGAGCACGTCAAAAAGACACACTGAATCAGGTCCTCCTGAAAGGCCGATTACAATGTGCATCCCTTTTTTTATCAAATTGTGTTTTCTAATCGTCTGTAATGTCTTCTTTTTCATGTCTTGTTCTGTTTCGCAAAAGTAATAAAAATCTACTTGATCTGTACTGCAAAGACTGTAATGTCATCGGTTTGGCGGCTCATATATTTAGATTTTGCTATGGAAGCAATTTCGCTTGCCAAAACCCTAGGACCTATATTAGTAGGAATTCCCCTTAGGTACTCTCCAAGCCAAGTTACCTCTAAGTCTTGCTTATCTGCCTCAGTTATACCATCTGATACTATAATTAAAGTATCCCCTACTCGCAATTTTACTTTTATCTGCGATGCACTAACTCTTTGAAATACTCCAACAGGCAGTGCTGAACGCTGAATTTTTTTGATGTGTCCATTTCTAAGCAAAAACGAGCAGGCTGCACCAAGCTTATAAAATCGTGCAAAGCCACCCACCTTATCAATTATGATTAAATCTATGGTTGCAAAGGTAACTTCCGGCCACTGAGATTTTTTTGATGAGTCGTTATTATCAATGAGTTTTTTGTTTACAAGTTTTATGGCCTGGGCAGGAGGAAATCCTTTTTTTAGAAGCTTCCTAAGTTCCTCAACAACCACTCTACTCTCTGCTGCAGCCTTCATTCCCTTGCCCATGCCATCAGACAGAATGAATGCTAGCCTGCCCCCTGGCAGGCTACATACACAAGCGGTATCTCCGCTTGTGCCAGCTGCTGCGGCTGCCACCATAAAACGTCCTTCTCTAATATTTATCTTCTGTTTCACATTAAACCTCACTGTCATTATTCATAACAGCAAGTTTAACATATGTGATATGTCATAATCCGTCGAAATAGAATATAACCACAATTCCTATTTTATATCGAAGAATACTTTCGCGTTTTCAAGAGTTTTCTTGCAGACTTCTTCGTAGTCCATACCTTTGATAACAGCAACTCTTCTTGCCGTATGTTCCACATAAGTAGGCTTATTCTTCTTGCCTCTAAAAGGAACGGGCGTCAAATATGGAGTATCCGTTTCTACTAATAGATACTCGATAGGAATAGCCTCGACAACCTCTGTTGTCTTTCGGTTGTTTTTGTATGTCACAGGGCCGGCCACGGACAGCGTAGCCCCAAGCTTGACATACTGCTGTCCGAGTTCGCGGCTTCCGCTAAAGCAATGAAGAAGCACGCGGGCGTCCTTTTCAAGGACGCCGCCGGCCCCTACACGTTTCGGGAACCAACTGCATCTCTCATCGCTGAAAGCACCCTCTTCCTTCAGTATGTCTAGAGTTTTCTGATCAGCCTCTCTGGAATGAATTACAATAGGCATCTTCAGCTCATTAGCAAGCTGAATCTGTCTTCTAAACCAATATTCCTGAGTCTTTTGATCAGAATGATTATAGTGGAAGTCCAGACCGATTTCTCCTACAGCCTGTACTTTTTCTTTCTTCGTTAGACCTTTAATCAATGTAAGCATATCTTCATCCATAGTCTTTGCGTCATGTGGATGAACACCTACTACGGCATAACACCAAGGAATTGCTGCCGCATGCTTTACTGCTCTAAGTGAGCTTTCTAAATCGAAACCTACGTCCATTACATAAGATAAATCAGAAGCCTCGATTTCTCCAATCAAGGCTTCTCTTTCTTCTTCTGTGTAGGTATCGTTATTTAAATGCGCATGTGAATCAAATAACATTTTAATACCTCATTTTGACATTTTTCGACACGCAAGTCGCAAGCTACAAGGTCACAAGACCATAAAACAAAGCTTACGCCGCCAGTCATATTAGCTTACTGCTTCTCCATCTGGAGCTTCAGTAGTTACGATTTCTAATTTTTCACCGTTGTCAGCAAATAGAATCATACCCTTGGATTCTACACCACGAAGTGCCTTTGGCTTTAAGTTAGCAACAACGATAACCTTCTTGCCAACCATTTCTTCCGGCTTGTAATGCTGAGCAACACCGCTTACGATCTGACGGATCTCTGTACCCATCTTAACTTCGAACACTAAAAGCTTGTCTGCTTTTGGATGCTTTTCTGCCTTCTGAATTAAGCCAACTCTTAGGTCAATCTTATCAACGTCTTCAAAAGTGATTTCTGGCTTTAGTTCAAGTGGAATGCTTACTGGTTCCTTAGGCGCGTTTAGTGCTGCTAATTCCTCAAGTTCCTTTTCGATGTCAAGTCTAGGGAAGATTGGGTTGCCCTTCTTAACTTCTTCGCCGTTCATCATTTCGAATGTGAATGCATCTTCCCAAACAACATCAGAATACCATAAGCCCATCTGCTTTCTGATTTCCTTGGAAGTTGTGTGCATGAATGGGTAGATTAGAACAGAGATGATTCTAATAGCTTCTGCCAAGTTGTGCATTACTGTATCAAGTTCAGCCTTCTTTGCTTCGTCCTTCGCAAGTACCCATGGAGCCTTTTCGTCAATGTACTTGTTGGCTCTTCTAACTAGGATCCAGATTTCTTCAAGTGCCATGTTGAATGCGAACTTGTCCATCTGAGCTTCAACTTTAGCTGCAGCACCAGTTGCGATAGCCTTTAAGTCGTCATCGATTTCGTCATTTGTAGTAGCTGCTGGAATCTTGCCACCACAGTATTTTTCAATCATAGAAACTGTTCTTGAAACTAAGTTTCCAAGGTCGTTTGCAAGGTCATAGTTCATTCTCTTTAACATAACTTCGTTAGTAAAAATACCATCCTGACCGAATGTGTATTCACGAAGTAAGAAGTACTTAAGAGCATCGATTCCGTATCTGTCGATAAGAACTACTGGGTCAACTACATCACCTGCCTTAGCAGCTTTGGACTTGGAAACCTTTTCGCCGCCTAGTAATAACCAGCCGTGACCAAGTACCTGCTTAGGAAGAGGTAAACCTGCACTCATAAGCATTGCCGGCCAAATGATGGAGTGGAATCTTACGATTTCCTTACCAACAAGGTGTACGTTTGCTGGCCAGTACTTGTCATAAAGTTCTGTGTCATCAGGATATCCTAATGCTGTGATATAGTTTGTAAGAGCATCAAGCCATACATAAATTACATGTCTTTCATCTAATGGAACCGGAATACCCCAGTCGAAAGTAGATCTAGAAATGCAAAGGTCATCAAGCCCCTGATTGATGAACGCTGTCATTTCGTTTCTTCTGCTTTCCGGCTGAAGGAATTCAGGATTGTTTGCGAATAAGTCAAGTAACGGCTGAGCGTACTTGGATAGTTTGAAGAAGTAAGCTTCTTCCTTTGCTGCCTGAACCGGTCTGCCACAGTCAGGACAACATCCGTTTACAAGCTGACTTTCTGTCCAGAAAGATTCACAAGGTGTGCAGTATAGTCCTTCGTATTCACCCTTGTAGATATCTCCGTTTTCGTACATCTTCATGAAGATTTTCTGTACTCTTTCTACGTGTCTTGGCTCAGTTGTTCTGATGAAGTCATCGTAGGAGATTTCCATTGTCTTCCAAAGTTCTTTGATGCCAGCTACGATTTCGTCAACATACTGCTGCGGAGTAACTCCCTTAGCGTTTGCCAAAGTTTCAATCTTCTGACCATGTTCATCAGTACCAGTTAAGAAACGAACGTCGTAACCTGATAATCTCTTGAATCTTGCCATTGCGTCAGCCATAACTGTACAGTAAGTGTGGCCTACATGTAAGTTTGAGCTTGGATAGTAAATTGGCGTTGTAATATAATAAGTGCCTTTCGTTGTCATTTTGTACTTTCCTCTCTATTCCTCATCCTTCATTGGTTCATCAGCATCTGCTGTTTCTCCATTTTTAGATGTCAGTTTTGTCATAATTGTATTTGTTGCCGCAATTAGTGCAACACCTGCCGCTAACCCTACTCCTACAATCTTTAGGGCGGCTTTGCCTGCATCTGCTAATTTTACTTCAGGCATTTCAGCTTTTTTAATCCCTGGTTTCATCTCTGTATGTCCTTCTTTCTACATATTCAGCAATAAGAGACGCCGCTTCTTCTTCAGTAATGTAGCTACTGTTAATGGAAAGGTTGTAATTTCTATAATCTCCCCACTTCTGGCAAGTGTGATAGTTGTAATAGTTCTGTCTCGCCTTGTCGATAGTAGCAACAGTGTGAGCAATCTTTTCGGGATTGTCACCGTATTCTTCTACAGCACGCTTAAGTCTATCTTCTGTTTCTGCATAAATGAAAACATTTGTTACGCCTGGCATATCCTTAAGGATGTAGTCAGCGCAACGACCAACGATAACGCCTTCGTTATTTTCGCTGATTTCTTTAATAACATCGAACTGTGCTAAGAAAAGCTTCTCATTTACAGAAAGTGGGCTTGCGCCGATTCCTTCACTAAGATTTAAAGCAGATGCAAGGTTGTATGCGAAGCTACTCTTTGCCTTTAGTTCTGCACTTTCAATAAGTTCTCTAGAAAAACCGCTTGCTTCAACAGCCTTATCGATTACTTCCTTGTCATAAAAAGGAACTCCAAGCTTTTCTGCTAAAAGTTTTCCGATTTTTCTGCCACCGCTTCCGTATTCACGGCTAATTGTTACCAATTTCTTCATAGTCTATTCCTCCTCTACGAAAGCATTGTAGATAGCTCTAATAGCCTTCTGGAAATCTTTATTGTCAACACCAACGATAATGTTCATTTCGCTGGAGCCCTGGTCAATCATTCTAATGTTGACTTCTGCATCCCCTAAAGCGTTAAACAGCTTTGCGGAAACCCCTGGTCTGTAGCTCATTCTATGACCTACAGTCGCAATTAGTGCAACGTCTTCAATGATGTCAATGCTGTCTGGCTGAAGTCTTGTGCGGAAAGCATCTACAACTTCGTCTAGTCTGTCACCGATATCCTGATTTGACATAACTACTGAAACAGTATCTATGCCAGATGGTAAATGTTCAAAGTTGATGTTATAGTCATCAAGAACTCCTAGAATACGTCTTACGAAACCTCTTTCGCTGGACATCATATTCTTGTATAAAGCAACTACTGTGAAGTCCTTGCTGCCTGCAATACCTGTGATTATAGGCTCGCCATCATCGCTGTTTACATACCCAGGTTCAGCAGTAATCATTGTACCTGGATCCTCAGGCGCATTTGTGTTTCTTATATTAATAGGAACATTGGCCATTCTTGCTGGATAAATGGCGTCTTCGTGTAGTACGCTAGCTCCCATATATGATAACTCTCTAAGTTCCTTATATGAAATGGATGCAATCTGCTTTGGCTTCTTAACAATTCTAGGGTCTGCCATTAAGAATCCGGAAACATCCGTCCAGTTTTCGTAAACATCCGCGCCGATTGCTCTTGCAACAAGAGATCCTGTAATGTCAGAACCTCCTCTAGAGAAAGTCTTGATTTCTCCATCTGGAGTTGAGCCGTAGAAACCTGGAAGAACAGCATTTTCGTGCTTTTCAAGTTCTTCTCTAAGAGCCTTGTCTGTTTCTTCTATAAGAATCTTGCCTTTAGCATCAAACTTCACAAGTCCTGCCGCATCGACAAAGTCAAAGCCAAGGAAAGCAGCCACAAGTACTGCATTTAGGTATTCGCCTCTTGACGCTATATAGTCTGCACTTGGATTCTTCTTTAGATTTTCTCTAATCTCATCGAGATGCTCCATTAATCCGGCTTCCACTCCAAGGTTTAGAGCTACCGCCATATATCTATCTGCAACTACCTGAAAAACCTGATCATATGGTAAGTTATGTTCCATATGGGTCTTACATAGGTATAATAAATCCGTTATTTTGTTATCTCCATCAAAGCGCTTACCTGGTGCTGATACCACGATAAACTTTCTGCTAGGGTCTTGTTCAATAATTTGTTTAGTCTTAGTCAGTTGTATTCCATCTGCAACTGAGGATCCACCGAACTTTGCTACTTTTACTCCCATTTTAGGTGTTCCTTTCTTTCCAAAAATTCTTATGTACTAACAAATTATTATATTACAAGCCTATGAATTTTTCAATATCTTTGTCCTTTGCTAACAAAAAAGACCCTTGAGTTTCGCCATATTATTTTATATAAATATGAC
>JAFYPY010000093.1 GCA_017547345.1 Bacillota bacterium
GAACTTATCAATGCGGCTGGTTATCAACAGACTAGAACTATGTCTGCTGCAGCCAGCGGTGGAATGGTAGGTGTTGGTGCAGGAGAAGGGTGGCTCCATAATGTGCCAGCTGCAGACACGGATATGGTCTTTGGTATGGTAACAGAAGAATGGGGATATATAATTGCAGTACTAGCGGTGCTATCCATTGTCACTTTATCCTTCTTTGCATATCGATCAATATTTGCCGGGCGTTCAACTTACTACACAATTGCGGCATGTGGCGCCATGTCTATGTTTATTTTCCAAACTATGCTTAATGTTTTTGGATGCCTTGATATATTCCCTTTTACAGGGGTTACTTTCCCTTTCTTGTCCAATGGTGGTACAAGCATGATGGTTTCTTGGGCCTTGCTTGCGTTTCTAAAGGCGGCAGATACTAGAGAAAGGGCGAGCATTGCAGTAAAGGCAGGTGGCAAGATATGAAGAAAATGGAAGGGCGAGCGGTTATCTGTTTATTACTAGCGCTTACACTTGTACTTGGGATGGGACTTTTTACTTATAGACTTGTCCAAGATGGTGATGATTGGGCATCCTTTTATGCTAATGAGCATGTATATTATGAAGGCCAACTTGCAGTAGGTGCTGTATATGATAGAGACGATGTGCTGCTATTACAGAATACCGAAAATGGTCCAATATATAATGATGACTGGAATATAAGGAATGCAACAATGCATGTGGTTGGTGATCCAGCACAAAATATTGCAACGGCAGCTACCTATACATTTAAGAGCGAAATAATAGGATACAATTTTATTACAGGAACTTATGGTTCTATTTTTGGCAAAGGTAGAGACATGAAGCTGACAATCGATTCAGAGGTTTCAGCTGTTGCATACAACGCGCTTGCAGGGAGAAATGGTATTGTGGGCGTATACAATTGGAAAACCGGAGAAATAATTTGTATGGTTAGTAACCCTGGATATGATCCTGTCTATGGACAACCGGAAAATCCTGCGCCTGGAACTTATATAAATAAAGGGTTTTCTACAGCCTCTACTCCGGGGTCTATTTTCAAACTTGTGACAGCAGCCGCTGCCCTTGAGAAAATTGACAACATTCAGGATTGGCATTTTGAATGCACTGGAAGTCACACTATTGAAGGTGAAGATATTACATGCACAGCAGTTCATGGATATCAGGATTTAGAAGATGCACTTGCTAACTCATGCAACTGTGCATTCGCAAGCCTTGCGGTAGAAATGGGCCCAAGGGTTATGTCAAACGCGGTCAAAGAATTTGGGCTTACTAAATCCTATGATATAAACGGTATCAAGACTGAAGCAGGAAGTTTCAATTTTGACACATATAACATTAATCTTGGATGGGCAGGTATAGGTCAGTTCGAAGACCAAGTAAATCCTCTTTCTATGATGGTCTATGCTGGTGCAATTGCAGGCGGTGGCGAGGCAGCAAAACCACATATTCTTATGGGCGAAGAGAATGGCAAGATTAGCTTGATAGATGCTGGAATTGCAATGCAGCTTGACGAAATGATGAGAAATAACGTGGTGTCTAATTATGGAGATTCCAATTATCCCGGGCTTGAACTTCGTGCAAAGTCAGGTACGGCAGAAAACGGAGACGGGACTACTCCAAATGCTTGGTTCTGTGGCTATTCTGGAGACTATGCATTCATTGTATGTGTAGAAAACGGTGGCTACGGTTCGGCGGTTGCCGGTCCAGTTGCAAACAGCGTATTGCAAGCACTTAGATAATTAAGAAAATATTAAGAAATAAATGGGCTTCTTTGTAAAAAAGAAGCCCTAATATATAGTCATAAGGCGAAAGGAGAGCGTTTATATGACAGTTTTGCAAGATATAAATATTCTAGTTTGTGACGATGATAAAGAAATAGCAGGTGCTATCGAAATTTATCTAAGAAACGAAGGATACAAAGTTTTCAAGGCTTATAATGGGGAAGAAGCACTTGAAATAGCAAGAAGAGAAAACTTGCACCTTATCATAATGGATGTAATGATGCCTAAAATGGACGGTATTCAGGCTACCATGAAGATAAGGGAAGAAAAGAATATTCCGATTTTAATGCTTTCCGCAAAGTCTGAAGACTACGACAAGATTACGGGTCTAAATGTCGGAGCGGACGACTATGTTACTAAGCCTTTTAATCCTCTAGAACTGATTGCAAGGGTCAAATCACAGCTCAGACGATATGTGAATCTAGGCAGTCTTGCAGGATGTCCGGAAGAAACAGGTGTATATAAGTCAGGGGGACTTGTAGTTGACGACAATGAGAAGAGGGTAATTTTGGATGGAGAACAGGTTGTTGTAACACCTATCGAGTTTGGGATTCTTAAACTGCTTACAGAAAACGCTGGAAGGGTTTTCAGCATCGACCAGATTTATGAAGCAGTCTGGAACGAACCGGCCTACAGCCCTGAAAACACAGTGGCGGTACATATCAGAAGAATCAGGGAAAAGATTGAGATTGACCCGAAAAATCCTAGATATTTAAAGGTGGTGTGGGGAATTGGATACAAAATTGAAAAGATCTAGAATAGTAGGATACGGTTTTTATTGTATAGCTTGGATATTAGCCATTGCTGTGGCAACGATAGTATTTGGAGCACTTTCTGTATTTATTGCACAAGAGCACATGATTCAGCTAAATGATATGCCACTTAATCCAGAGGAGGGTACACATTATTTTGCAGGAAGAATCACAAATATTGGGTACTTTAATCAAATAACAGAATGGGCTAGTTGGATTTGTGTTGGAGGAACGATACTTTTTGTAGTATTAATGCTCGCTATCTTATTTGCGGCAGGTAGGTTTAGTAGGAATGAAGAAGGAAGATACAAATTAAATTGGTTTGATAAGATTTGGTCAGAACTTCATATTACAGGATGCATAGCGGCAGCTGTACTCTGTTTTTTTCCTGTAGAATATCTTACAAATATTTGGCTAAAAGGCGTTAAGTTTAGTGTTTGGGAATGGGCAAATCCATATGATGAAATTCTTTATGGAACAAACATGGAAATCTTCGTTATGGTTGCATGCTTAGTTGCATCAATAACTTTATGCCTAGCTTGCTTTGTTTCACTATTCAAAAAACTTAAAGCCGGAGAGTTCTGGGAAAAGTCATTGCTAGGAGGATCATTCTTCTTGATTTTAAGAGCAGTCAAAAAGAGTGACAGAACAATGTTCAAAGTGATGGCGGTATTGATTATTGGAGCTGTTCTTTGTGCAACATGGATTGGAACTGTTCTTGTTATTGTACTAATCATATTCTTGGTACCTAAAGTAGTAGAAGAATATTTAGAAATCAAGAAGGGCGTCGAAGAAGTCAAAAATGGCAACCTTACATATAAGATTCCTGTAAACGAAGATGGCAAAGGCGTAAGAGGAGAGTTTGCTAGACTCGCATCGGATATTAACGATATATCTCAGGCTTCAAATATAGCTATTCAAAATGAGTTAAAGAGCCAGAGACTAAAAACTGAACTAATATCAAATGTTTCACACGACCTAAAGACTCCACTTACATCTATGGTTTCATACGTAGACTTGCTTAAGAAAGAAGGACTTGATAGCCCAAATGCTTCTGAATATCTAGACATCATAGATATTAAAACGGAGAGACTAAAGAAGCTTACTGAAAACTTATTCGAAGCTGCAAAGGCATCTTCTGGTGCAATACCAGTAAACATGGAAGATATCGACTTGTCCTCCATGCTTACTCAAACACTAGTTGAGATGGAAGAAAAACTTGCATCTCGCAATCTAGCGGTTCAGATTAAAAATGACTGTGAGAACATGAGAGTTCGTGCAGATGGACAGCTTCTGTGGCGAGTACTTGAAAACCTTCTAGGCAATGTTTCGAAGTACGCACTAGAAAACAGCAGAGTGTATATTAACTTAAGTGAGCACCAAGTTGGAGAAACGGGATTAGTTAAGATTGAAGTAAAAAATATCTCTAAAGATGAACTTAATATTTCGGCTGATGAGCTTATGGAAAGATTCAAACGCAGCGATGAATCTAGAAATACAGAGGGCTCAGGGCTTGGTCTTGCAATAGCAAAAGACCTAGTTAAGATGATGAACGGTGTATTTGAAATAACGGTAGACGGCGATTTATTCAAAGCAACGGTTATGCTAGAAAGAGTATAAAAAATGAGGGTGTGAATTCACACCCTCTAATTTTTTATGCTTCTGGTTCGTAGTGATAACAATCCATGAATCTTAGTTTGAATTGATTGATTTTATGTCTGTGATCAATGTTCTTTTTGATTTCAGGATCGTCGATTTCACCAGTTCTGATGTATCTGTCTAAAACTGCATATGTGAAGCCAAGGTTTTCTTCGTCAGTCTTAGGCTGAAGTCCATCGATAGGAACTTTGTCAAC
>JAFYPY010000094.1 GCA_017547345.1 Bacillota bacterium
AGATTACTATGGCTGAAGTGTTTGCAAAAGGCGAGGATGTAGCTAAAAAGGCCGAGTATCTTGTGTTTATGACTGGATGGGACAAGAGATGGGGCGATGAAAGCTACTTCGGAGACTATCCGGTGGTAACTGATGAAGTTGTCGACTTTGCTATTGAAACGGGCAAAAAAGGACTAGCTTTCGATGTAATCGGACTGGATCCAATATCTGACCTAAACCTTACTCTTCACAAAAAGGTTTTTGCCGCATCAGATATGGTGATTATAGAAAACTTATGTAATCTCGACAAAGTAGAAGAGGCTGCAAAGGGCGAGGTATTTACGCTTGTTGCGACTCCTATAAAATACAAAAATGCAGACGGTGCACCGATTAGAGCACTGGCTATGATTTAAGAAGCAGGCAAAGTACATAACTAGGTCGGCACAAGAGTGAGGAATAATGCTAAAGATTTATTACGGCAGAGAAAATCTGGATAAGGAAAAGTTTATATTTAGTAACATCCACGGCAAAACTTTTGTCATGGTACCTGATCAGTACACACTAGAGGCGGAAAGACAGGCTTTCCGCCATCTTGGCATTTCTTCACTTATGGATGTAGAGATTGTTTCTTCCTCAAGTCTTGGAGAAAACATTCTAAATGAGCTGGGAGGGAATAAACGTGCATCCATAGATAAATATGGTCGCCATATGCTCTTATATAAAGTGGCTATGGAACAGAAAAATAACCTTGAAATTTTTAAAGGGATGGAGACTAGAAGTTCATTTATTGATGCGGTTAACAACTTTATTTCTGAAATGAAACAATATAACTGTGGACCAGAGGAGTTAAAAGCTCTTGCAGAAGATATGGAAGAAGGCTCTTATACTCAGAAGAAGCTTCTGGATGTGTATAGGCTTTTTGGAAAATATGAAGAAGCTATCGATGGAAAATATACAGATTCAGAAGACTACATAAACCTATTCCTTGAAAAGATAAAAGATTCAGGGCAGATTAGAAACTCACAGGTTTGGATATATGGATATGATAGCTTTGCTCCAAAAACAATGGCACTAATAGGTAAACTTATGTTGGCCGCAGATGATGTTAATTTGGTTTTAACGTGGGATGACAATGGAAGAGATAGCGAATTGTTTGAACTTACATCTATGGTAATTAGCAATGTAAAAAAACTTGCTGATGAACTAGGTGTTGAGCACAAAATTTTTCCTATATCGGATGAGTATGCTATAGAAACACCAAACAAGGCCATTAGTCATGTCCAAAAGGAATTATACACTCTGCCGTCTATTAACGCCGATTGTGAAGAGGGAATTACCCTCGTTGAAGCTGCTGGCATATATAATGAAATCGAAAGTGCAGCTAGCTATGTGCTACACCTAGTTAGGGACAAAGGACTTCGATATAATGAAATAAGGGTTGTCTGCAACGAGCTTGAAACTAGGGGACCAATTATTGAAAGAATTTTTGGCGAGTATGGTATAGAAGTTTTCTCTGATACAAAGAGAAATATTTTGTCAAATCCCATTGTTCAATATATAACATCGTTAATAGACGTTATAATTGAAAAATACAGCACAGAAGCCCTTATGTCTATGCTCAAATCGGGCTTTGGCGATTTGACTATAGAAGAAATTGCTGAGCTGGAAAACTATGCAATAAAATATAAAATAAAGGGGACTATGTGGAAGTCACCTTTTAGGCGTGGCAAAAACGAATATAAAGAAGAATTTGCGACCATAGAGGAACTTCGAAAAAAAGCAATACGAGGTCTTGATGCATTAGAAGAAGTCTTTAAGGAAAAGAAGACGGGAGAATTTCTCAAAAAATTCTATGGATGTTTATGTGATGAATTCGGACTACAAGAAAAGCTTCTTTCTTTTATTGCTATGCAAGAAAAAAAGGAACTCTTTGATTTAGCAGATGAAACTGCAAAAGTTTGGGATAGCATGTTGCGAATAATGAACCAACTTTATGAGATAATGGGACAGGAGTCTTTTGATAAAGAGATTTTTAGAGATCTATTCATTGTCGGCGTCGGGCAGGTTCAAATAGGATTATTGCCACCAACAGAAGATGGACTAATATTAGGTAACATACAAAGAAGCCGTAGTGCAAGGGTGAAGGCATTAGTTGTGATTGGAGTCAATGAAGGAATTTTGCCTCAGGAAAAACCTACACAGGGGTTATTCTCGGCAGAAGAAAGAGAAATCTTTAGAGCAGATGGCAAAGAATTATGCAAGGTGGACTCCGTAAGATTCCTAGAAGAAAAACTAGCCATTTATAGAACTTTATCATGTGTCGACGAATACTTGTGGGTTGGATACAGCCTGTCCGACGAAGAGGGAAATCAGCTTAAGCCATCAAGGATTTTCTTAAAGTTAAAGGAAATCTTTCCTAATATAAAAATTCAAGAAGATGCACTAAATAGTGGTGAGGCAATGCCCCTTATAAACGGAAGTATCAGCGGAGTTGTTCATTTAACTAAAGCTCTTCAAGGCGAGGGAGAAGGAAGGAAAATCGATCCTAAGTGGTTACAGGCAATTAAATGGTTTAATCAAAATAAACCCGAGCTTTTAGATTCATTAGAGGAAAGTCTATCGTTTACAAATAGGCAAGAAGATTTGGGAAGGGACGCCGCAGAGGCACTGTTCAAGAAAGATATAGACAAGGCTCTATCGTTGAGCCCTTCCAG
Organism: Bacillota bacterium; assembly: GCA_017547345.1. The sequence continues at coordinate 2,694 of JAFYPY010000094.1, forward strand.
ACTTGAAAAATTCAGCAGATGTCCTTTTTCGCACCTTGTCTCATATGGATTGAGACCTGAGGAAAGACGAGTGTTCGAGGCCTCATCAAGAGAAATAGGAGATATTTACCATCAGTGTTTGATGAAACTAACAGAAAAACTTACGACTGAAGGCAAAGCAATTACAGACCCTGAATCATTGTGGATGACTATTTCCAAAGAGGACTGCTATAAGATTATCGATCAGGAGTTAAAGACAATTTCTGCTGACTATAGAGAAGGTGTTTTTGAAGCAGGAAATGAGGAGATATACAGAGGAGAAAGGGTAAAAGAAATTGCAAGAGAGGTCTGTTGGACATGTGTTGAACAAGTCCGAGCGGGAAGAATACTTGCTATTAAACCAGAAGTAGCCTTTAGAAGAGGAGGGGATATCCCACCTATCGAAGTTCAACTTGAAACTCAGAAAGTCTACATAGAAGGTATAATAGACAGGGTCGACTATCTTAATGATGACAGAGTCAAAATTATAGATTATAAGACTGGCGACGAAAAGTTTAGTATCGAAGAGGCGAAGGATGGATATAGACTCCAGCTTATGTTGTATTTACAGGCGGCTTGCGAGCAAAGGAAGAAGCCTGCCGGAGTATTTTATTTTAAGATAACTGAGCCGATGGCGGAATTGACTCCAGATAAAATGGATAGAGAAACCGTCGAAAAAGCAGTGCGAAAGAACTTTAAGTTGGACGGAATTCTTGTAGATGACCCCGTCGTTATCGGTGATATTGCAGGAGAGTTTCAAGGGTTTAGTGAAATTCTGCCTATTAGGGCAACCAAAGAAGGTATAAAGAACAGCGGAAACGAAGGACTTTTGCCGGAAAAGGACTTTGTGGAACTTCAGGAGGCGGTCTACGAAAAGATAAAGGACGCATGCAAAGGCTTGTTAGAGGGCAGAGTTAAGGCGCATCCGATGAAAACAAGACAAAAGTCGGCTTGCACTTACTGCCAGTATAAAGGGATTTGCAGATTTGATACAGCTTTTGAAGATTGTAAATACAATATAGTTGGAAAAAAGAATAATTAGCTTATTCCAACGAAGGAGGAAAAATGTTTGAAACAAAAAATTTGATTATACGCCCTTCTGAATGGGAAGATTTGAATGATTTTTTTGCATGGGAACAGATGCCAGAGGTTACGGAGTTCTTTAGCATTAGAGACGAACAGACTATGGAAGATGTGGTTAGAAAGTATGTGTCAGATGACAACGAGCCGTCTGCAAGACAGTTTACAATCCTTCTAAAAGGCGAAGGTGAGCCTAAGAAAATCGGAAGAATCGTCCTAGGCGACATTGAAGAAGGGTGGAAGGCGGAAATCTGGAGGATATATATTGCAGACATAGCCCTTCGTGGAAAAGGTTATGGAAAAGAGGCTATGGAAGCAATCATGGCATATTGCTTCGACGAACTCAAGCTAGAAAGACTTTACCTTGACCATTACACAGGAAACCCAGCATCATATTTATATTTGTCATTAGGGTTTAAGTATGAAGGAGTACTTCGTAAAAACTGCCGTAAGAACGGTATCTTATATGACGTACACCTAATGTCTATGCTAAAAGACGAATACTATAATAGATAGAGTTAGACGATGTTATAAACGAAAAAGGACAGATGTAATATCTAGTCCTTTTTTGTTTCATAATATTGTGTTTATTTATCTATAGCTCTACTTGTGCAATTCGCCTCGCAAATCTTCCTCCATAAGTTCCTTGATTTTGTCTTTGGAAAGATCGCAGCTGAATAAGTAATATAGCTTTGTTACGGCAGCTTCTGTTGTCATATCATAGCCGCTTACTGCGCCAGCATCTTTTAGAGGGCTGGAAGTGGCATAAGTACCGAGCTTTACTGTTCCTTGCATGCATTGAGAACATACAGTGACGATGGAGCCCTTATCGAAGGCCTTTTTAATTATAGTAGGCAGGGAATTATCGTAACTTGGAATGTTTCCTGCACCGAAGGTTTCTAATACTATACCACTTAGCTTTTCTGTCATTATTGATTCGAAAAGGCTAAACTGGATTCCAGGGAAGAATTTTAAAACTCCGATTGGAACCTGTTTCATTTCTCTTAAGGCAAAGGGTCCAGTAATGGTAGGACGAACGAGCGCAGCTTTGTTATACTTTATGTCGATTCCCGCAGTGGCAAGAGGCGGATAGTTCGGTGAAGTAAATGCAACTAAGTCGTCAGCGGACATCTTAGTTGAACGATTTCCGCGAAGAAGCTTGCCTGCAAAGAATAGGGAGACTTCTCTTGCGATGCCGTGGGAGGCGATTAACATGGAAGAAATCAAGTTATCCTTGCCGTCACTTCTAATTTCACAAAGAGGAATCTGTGATCCTGTAAGAACTACAGGTTTGTCTAGATTTTCAAGCATAAAAGATAGTGCGGATGCAGTGTATGACATAGTGTCAGTGCCATGAAGAACCACAAAACCGTCATAGTCGTAATAACGACTTTCAACTGCCTTGCCAATCTCAACCCACTGTTCGACAGCCATGTTGGAAGAGTCAAGAAGGGGATCAAACTCCACAACATCCCAAAGAGGCATGTCCTCGTGTCCTAAGTCTGGGATTTGGCTCAAAACATCTGAAATATAGTTCTTTTTAGGGGCATACCCATATTCTGTGGCAACCATGCCGATTGTTCCGCCGGTATATAAAATACAGATTTTCTTTTTCATATGTATCTCCTGTATATTTAATCTTATTATATTCTACCACAAAGGTTAGGAAGGGTACAAGTTTTCCCTTTTTTGTACCAAATGGACTTGAGAAAAAAACCAAAATTATGTATTATATAGATAACTATAGGCTTACAATGGGAAAGTGTTGTAAGGCGCAAAAAGGAGAGTTGTAAAATGAAAGAAAGATACCCAAAATTAGAAATAAATTTAGACCATCTGCATCATAATATGGCTAGAATCGTAGAAAAATGTGGTAGCCATGGTATCCAGGTAGCAGGCGTAATTAAAGGTGTTAACGGCCTTATAGAGGTTGCTAAGACATTTGACCATGCGGGCGCTGCTTTTATTGCGTCTTCAAGACTTGAACAGCTTCAGGATGCGAAGGACGCAGGCATCGAAAAGAAGATGATGCTTATCAGAATTCCGATGATCAGCGAAGCTCATGATGTAGTAAATATTGCGGACATCAGTTTAAACAGTGAACTTGAAGTAATCAAGGCCTTAAACGAAGCTGCTAGAATCGAAGGCAAACTTCACAAGGTTATCCTTATGGCAGACGTAGGTGACCTTAGAGAAGGTTGGTGGGATAAGGACGAACTAGTTGACGTTGCAGAATACATCGAAAATAAGATGATTAACATTCAGCTTGTAGGCGTAGGCTTCAATGTAGGTTGCTATGG
>JAFYPY010000095.1 GCA_017547345.1 Bacillota bacterium
GGTGAAAAAATCGACAACTGGGTAGATCACCCAATAATCAGACCATCAATTAGCTGTGTAGCAATGACATACAGCTTAGCTCAGAATCCTGAATATGAAGACATTATGACAGCCACTTCAAACTTAACGGGTAAGAAGATTAACAGATTCTGTCATATCCATCAGAGCACAGAAGACCTTAAAGATAAGGTAAAGATGCAGAGATTACTTGGTCAGAAGACAGCAAGCTGTTTCCAGAGATGTGTTGGTATGGACGCTTTCAATGCTGTATATTCAACAACATTCGAAATCGATGAAAAGTATGGTACTGATTACCACGAAAGATTCAAGAAGTTCTTAATCTATGTTCAGGATAACGACTTAGTTGTAGACGGCGCTATGACAGACCCTAAGGGAGATCGTAGCAAGGCTCCACATATGCAGAATGACAAAGATGTTTTTGTACATATCAAGGAACGTCGTCCTGATGGTATCGTAGTTAGAGGTGCGAAGGCACATCAGACAGGTTCTATCAACTCACATTGGCATATTGTAATGCCTACACAGGCGATGAGAGAAGAAGACAAGGATTTTGCAGTATCATTTGCATGTCCAAGTGATGCAGAAGGCTTGTACATGATTTATGGTAGACAGTCCTGTGATACTAGAAAGCTGGAAGAAAACGCTGATGTAGACTTAGGAAACAAGAAGTTCGGTGGTCAAGAAGCTTTAGTAGTATTTGATGATGTATTTATTCCAAACGAATATATCTTTATGGCAGGCGAATATGATTTTGCCGGTATGATGGTAGAAAGATTTGCAGGCTTCCACAGACAGTCCTACGGTGGTTGTAAAGTAGGCGTAGGCGACGTTGTAATCGGTGCAGCAGCATTAGCAGCAGAATACAACGGTGCGGCAAAGGCTTCCGCAGTAAAAGACAAGTTAATCGAAATGACACATCTAAACGAAACTCTTTACAGCTGTGGTATTGCATGTTCAACAGAAGGTTGCCCTACTAAGTGTGGTAGCTATATGATAGACCTTCTTCTTGCAAACGTATGTAAGCAGAATGTAACTAGATTCCCTTACGAAATCGTAAGACTTGCAGAAGACATCGCAGGTGGTCTAATGGTAACTATGCCAAGTGAACAAGACTTCAAGTCAGAAACTGTAGTAGGTCGCAACGGAGAAACAATCGGAGACATTTGCAATAAGTATTTCGCTACAACAGACATCTGTTCTACTGAAGACAGAATGAGAGTTTTAAGACTTATCGAAAACTTATGCCTAGGTTCAGCAGCAGTTGGATACAGAACTGAATCTATGCACGGCGCAGGATCACCTCAGGCTCAGAGAATTATGATTCAGAGACAGGGCGACATCGAAGGCAAGAAAGAACTTGCTAAGAAGATAGCTGGTATCATCGATTAGTAATAGTATTCTATTAATAATAAATAATATTTCACTAAAAAGTTACATAGGTAACTGGAACGGAGGGCAAGATGAAAAAAGTTGATATGATCGTAAAGTGTCCATTTTTCTACACAATGGAAGGCGAAGGCGTAGGATTCAAGAAAGATGTTGCAATGGTAGTTGACGGCGGCAAGATAGTTGAATTTGTTGGACTTGATGTTGTTGACAAGGAATATCAGGCTGAGGAAGTTTTAGACATGAAGAACCATGCCATTTTCCCTGGCTTCATCGATGCACATATGCATACTTTTGACGATATTCTTCGTGGTCTTGCACAAGATACTAACAATTGGATGATGTACGGTGTACAGCCATTCGAAAACGTTACAACTCCGGAAGAACAGGACATCGGTGGTAGACTAGGTATTATCGAAGCTATTAAAGCCGGTACTACAACTCTAGGTGACTATGGTAAGACAATGGATGAAACTTGTAAGTTCATCGACAAAATCGGTGCCAGAGGTCATATTGCACAGCTAGTAAGAGGTGCAAAAGTTAGAGTATACAATCCTGGTGAACTTTATGAATTCGATGAAGCTCAAGGTGCTGAAACAATCAAGAAGAATCTAGAATTGTTTGACAAATGGCACAACAAGGCAGATGGTAGAATTCAAATTTTATTCGGACCTCAGGGCGTAGACTTTATCAGTCCCGAACAGTTATTACAGGTTCAGAAAATCGTTAAAGAAAGAAAGACTAAACTTCATGTTCATGTACAGCAGGGCGATAGAGAAACTTATCAGATCGTTCAGAGATATGGTAAGAGACCTACAGCATTCTTAGAAGAATTAGGAATCCTTGATAAGGACTTAATCGCAGTTCACTTGACAGACTGTACAGATGAAGAAGCAGCAGTAATCGCTAAGCATGGCGCAGGTATGATCGTTAACCCAGCATCCATCGGTATCATCGACGGTATCGTATGTCCAAGTGTTGCTTTCCAGGAAGCAGGCGGTAATTGTGCATTAGGTTCTGACCAGGCTCCAGGAAATAACTGCCACAACATCATTCATGAAATGAAGAATGTATGTCTGTTCAACAAGATTAAGTATCAGAACCCTGAAATTATGCCAGCTTGGAGAGCTTTAAGAATGGCAACAATCGAAGGTGCTCGTGCAATCGGTTTAGGCGACACAGTAGGTTCATTAGAACCAGGTAAGCAGGCAGACTTTATTGCAGTAAGACTTGATGTTCCATCAATGATGCCTGTTTATACATACCCAATGAGAAATATCGTTCCTAACCTAGTTTACAGTGCAAGAGGCCACGAAGTTGACCTATCAGTAGTTGCAGGTAAGGTTATAATGAAGGATCGTAAGCTTCTTTATGTTGATGAAGAAGAATGTTTAGAAGCAGTTCGTCCATATCCAGATATTATCGGTAAGAAGGCAGCTCCTGAATTCTTCCAGATTCACGGAACAAATGCTATCTTCATGGAAGAAGATAAATTATAATAGACAACTAGTTTTAGCAATTTAAAGTTAATTTAGTGCAGGCACTTTAAGTGGTGTCTGCACTATGGGAGAGTAAAATAAATGTTAGCACTTTTAATGACAATGCTGTGTGGTGCAGGCTATGTCTTTGCCATGAAGATGACAGAGGTAAAGAAGGGCAATCGCTATGCAGCTACAATGATAAACTATATTTTTGGTGTAGTGGCATCTGCCGTGTTAATGGAAAAGAAAATATTCTTTTACAATACACCTGAAGGATGGTTCGCTTTAGGATTATCCTTCGTTACAGCGATTTGTATGGTAGCAGGCATGATATACGGTAGAAAGTGTATCGCTGCAAACGGTGCACCTATGCAGGCAACTTTCTATAAGCTTGGAATTCTAATTCCAATGGCATGCTCTTTAATCTTTTTCGCTGAGATTCCAACCTTAGCACAGGTTATTGGCGTTGGGATTGTAGTATTTGCACTTGTATATATGAATCTTAGTCTAGCAGACAGCAAGAACATTACTTCATTCCCATTGTTAATCATCATGTTTGTTATCGGTGGTTTAGTTGAATTCAGTTTCAAGATGTACAATATGTATGGTGATATTGCGATTAAAGAATATTATTTATTCTATAATTTCTTATTCTCAGCAATTATCAGCTTAGTAATCTTATTAAAGAACAACCGTAATATTACGAAAGATGACGTTGTATGGGGTGTTTTAACAGGTATTCCAAACTACTTCATCATGTTCTTCTCATTACTTGCTGTTGCTGCACTACCTACATATATTGTTTATCCGACAAGCAGCGTTGGTACAATCTTAATCGTAAACTTATTAAACCTAGTTTTATTTAAGGAAATTCCAACTAAGAAGGAATTAATTGCAACCGGATTTATATTGGTAGCATTAGTATTCTTGAATATATAAACGCAGTATAATATAAAGAAGTGGGCCTTTAGATACACAATTCTATAGGCTCTCTTCTTTTTGTAAAGTAGTTATTTTGTTTGAATTCATATTATACATCTCGTATAATATAAGTAATATTATCTAGTAAGGAGAGCAAATGGGCAAGGCCGTATACATCGCAGAAAAACCCAGCGTAGCGCAGGATTTTGCAAAGGCACTAAAACTTAATATAGCGCGAAAAGACGGATATCTTGAATCGCCAGAGGCCATTATCACTTGGTGCGTGGGTCATCTTGTAACTATGAGCTATCCTGAAAGCTATGACCTATCCTTAAAGAGATGGACTTTGTCATCTCTTCCGTTTATACCGGAAGAGTTCAAATATGAAGTTATACCTGCAGTAAAGAAGCAGTTTGAGATAGTAAAAGGCATCCTGACACGCGAGGATGTGGATGTCATCTATGTATGCACCGACTCGGGACGAGAAGGGGAATATATTTATAGACTCGTCGAACAAATGGCGGGTGTAGAGGGCAAAGAGAGAAAAAGGGTGTGGATAGACTCCCAGACTGACGAAGAAATCTTGCGAGGAATCAAAGAAGCCAAGGACCTTTCGGAATATGATAACCTGTCAGCCTCAGCATATTTGAGAGCCCAAGAGGACTATTTGATGGGGATTAACTTTTCTAGATTACTGACTTTGAAGTATGGAAACAATATTTCAAGGATATTGGGAAAAGAACACACGGTAATTTCTGTGGGCCGCGTAATGACTTGCGTTCTAGGAATGGTAGTCTCAAGAGAAAGAGAAATCCGAAACTTTGTGAAGACTCCTTTCTATAGAGTTATTGGAAAATTTTCTTTAGATGACAGCCAAATCGATGGTGAATGGAAAGCGATAGAAGGGTCAAAGTATTTTGAATCGCCAGTATTATATAAAGAGAATGGTTTTAAGAAAAAAGAAGATGCGGAAGAACTCATCAAGGCCTTTGAAGGTGAAGATGAGGCAAGAGTTATAAACATAGAAAAGAAAAAAGAAAAGAAAAGTCCGCCGCTTCTCTTCAACTTAGCAGAACTACAGAATGAATGCTCAAAGCGATTTAAGATAAGTCCTGACGAAACACTAAAGTTTGCACAAGACTTATACGAAAAGAAACTTATTACATATCCGAGAACTGATGCCAGAGTGTTGTCTACAGCAGTTGCAAAGGAAATATCAAAGAATCTAAATGGACTTTCGAGATATCCTGTAACCAAGGAGTATATGGCAGACCTAAAAGAGAGCGGGAGCTACAAATCACTGGCAAAGAC
>JAFYPY010000096.1 GCA_017547345.1 Bacillota bacterium
ACCATTATCACAAATTGGTCCCGGAACCTCTTTTTTATAATCCATATATATGTCTCTAGTTGCCATATAATTTTCGTAATCGTAGGTATATAGATATATTGGTTTGTTTAAGACTGCTGCTTCATACATTATACAACTATAATCGCTAACCACATAGTCTGCTACAAAAAGCATATCAAAGGAAGAAAACTCCCTGTCGATAATAGCTAATCCTCCATTAAAATTTGATAAATCTGTAAGGGGATGAGCTTTGATAATTAGGTTATATTTAGAGTAATCTATATTATCACATAATTCTTTTAGGGCTACTAAAAACTCATCATCATTGGCCTTTCTAAAAGTAGGAACATATACGATATTTTCTTTTTTATTTAACTGGGGATAAGCGGAATAAACCTTTTCTTTAATGTTTTGGGCATATGCTTTGTCTTTTAGGACTTCGACTCTAGGAAGCGGAAGTGTTACAATTTTTTCTAACGGGTAATTAAACCCTTGAGAAAGATGTTCTTTGTATCCGTCTCCAGCTGCTAAAATATAGTCGTAATTCTTATGCATCTTCATCAAATGAGCTATTTTGGAAGAACTACCTTCGGGTTTGTCGAGTATGCTATATGCAAACTTTTTCATGGTTCCGATGGAATGCCACATTTGTATAACAAGTAGGCTCTTTCGATGAGTTAATAGACTAACCAATATGCAGTATGAGTCTAAAATTACTATTTGACAAGTAGCAAGATGATACATCTGCGTAAGCATATGAAAACAGTATTTAATCTTGCCAGTTAGCCCAGGCCCAATTTTTTTACATAAAATGATTGTTTCGTACTCTGGATGCAATTCCTTGAACTTTGACTCTAGCATAGAAATGTCAAGAGAAGGACTATCGGATTGCCTGCTTATAATTACCACCTTCTTCTTTTGTGGCAATAATTTAAGAAGGCTGTATAAAAAGTTCAAAATCACTGTCCCTAATTTGATTATAATGCTCATAAAATTTCCTCCCATTAGTATTATAACAATGGAATATTGTGTTTTCAATGTATTTGTAGTATTATAAAAGATGGATAATTGTTTATAAAGAGGTGTATTATGAAAAATATTGCAATTATATTCGCTGGTGGTAGTGGGGCCAGAATGGGTTCCGGACTGCCGAAGCAATTTATCGAAGTTGAAGGAAAGCCTATTATCATTCATACTCTAGATATTTTTGAAGATCACCCTATGATAGATGAGATATATATCGCGTGCAAGCCTGATTACATAAAGACTCTCGAAAAGATGGTTAAGCGTAATATGATTACGAAGGTAACACGAATTGTAGAGGGAGGAGTCAGTGGTCAGGATTCCATATACAATGGTATATGTGCAGCTTTTGAGGACAACGGTCCTGATAATATAGTCCTTATACATGACGGTGTTAGACCTATTTTGAGTGAAGATACAATTACAAATAATATAATTTCCGCTAAAGAAAAGGGCTCTGCCATTACATGTACTAAGTTTTTTGAAACTCCGATTATTAGTACTGGTGGGGATATTGTTGAGGATTCTCCTGATAGAGAAAGTTTCTATACGGCTCAGGCACCTCAAACCTTTATGTTAGGCGATGTGTTAGACGCACATAAAGAAATCAGAAAGACAAATCCTAGATATGAAGGTGTTATAGATACATGTACGCTGATGAGAACACTAGGCAAAACCGTTCATATTGTGGAAGGTAATAGAGGTAATATCAAAGTTACTACACCGGAAGACTTGTTTATGTTTAAGGCTATGCTTGAATACAAAGAAACACAGCAGGCTCTAGGGTTATCTTCACGTGAAGTTTTAGAAAGATTAGAAAAATAAGGTGTTAATATGAACAAAATTTTAATGGAAGATGCAAATAGAATATTAGAGAACGATTTGCAGTGGGAGAAATTTAGAAATACAAAGGTTCTTGTTACGGGTGCTGCAGGTATGCTTGGAAGCTATGTTGCAAGAACATTGATAGTACTTGCCGAAAAGAAAGGGTGGAACATTGATGTATATGCATTGGTAAGAAACCCAGGTAAGCTTCCAGCAGATATAGCAGACAAAGTAATAGTTTTACAGCAAAGCGTTACAGAACCTATTGCATCCGAGATAGCATTTGATTATATTATCCATGCAGCAAGCCCTGCTAGCCCGCTTATTATGAGAGAAGATCCCGTAGGCACTATTGCGGCAAACACTTTGGGCACTTTTTACACTTTGGATTTAGCAAAGAGAAGCAACGCCAAAGGGTACTTATATATTTCATCCAGAGAAATTTATGGACAGCCATACGACAATCAGAGGGAATTTACCGAAACGGAGTATGGCTTTGTGGATCCATTGTCACCTAGATCTTGTTATCCTGAAGGAAAGAAGGCAGCTGAGACTATGTGTGCATCTTTTGCACAACAGTATGGTCTAAATGCAAAGGTTGCAAGACTTGCGCATACTTACGGCCCAGGAATGTCTATTGACGATGGAAGGGTACAGGCAGACTTTTTGAGGGATGTAATCAATTGCAGAGATATTATAATGAAAAGCGAGGGCAAACCTGTAAGAACATATACCTATATCAGTGATGCTGTTGCTGCATTATTTTATATTTTGATTGGGTCGGATGATATGGCATATAATATTTCAAGTCCAGAGTCTACTGTATCAATCAGAGAACTGGCTGAAACATTAGTAGAAACTTTTGCAGATAGAAACATAAAACTGGTAATTGATATTCCAAAAGAAACCGTTAACACTGGGACTGCACCGTTTACACTAGGAGTGTTAAATAGTGACAAGCTTCAATCTTTAGGTTGGAAACCTGAATATTCATTGCAGGACGGTTTCAAGAGAACGGTTGAATATTTGGAAAGTGTTTAGAGAAAGGGGAAACTATGCGAGCTGAGCGAAAAAGAAGAGAAAAAGAGCAAGCAAGAAGAAAGAAAAAAAGCATAGAGATTAAGAACCTGAACTTTTTTAAGGTGCTTACTATAGTCTACGCAGTAGTTGCTATTTATTTTCTCATCAGTATTATAAGATTGAATGTTTTACCTATGCTATACCTTGCATTACTTGCGATAGTAATGGGAGGTGCTAGCTATGTAGTTGTTAAGAGATTATTAATTCATGCCAAAGAAGTACCACAACCAGAAAAGAAGCTTAGACCTTCTTCCATCGTAGCAATTATTATGATAATTGTATTAACTTTAGGGTCATTTTATCTAGGTGGAACTTTGAATTTCTTTGGTAATATCACAGGTGGTAAGCAGATTCAAAACTTTTATGTGGTTGTTAACGCTGACAGTGAATATGAAAAACTCAAAGACATTGAAGGCCAAACTGTAGGCTTGATGATTCAAACAAGTGAGGCATATAGTGATGCCCAAGAAAAACTACAAAAGAAAGTTGATGTCGAATTAGAGAAAAAAGGTACATACGATGTTCTTTCACAGGCTTTAATCAACAGAGAATATGAGGCTATTTTCTTGAACAGTGCTTATTATGAAATGGCAGTAGAAGAAGTTTCAGGATTTACCACAGAGACTACAAGAATTCTTGAAGAAATAACAGTAATATCTGAAGGTACTGACAACTCAAAGGGAGTAGATGTTACAAAAGATTCATTCAATATGTATGTAAGTGGCATTGACACAGCTGGATCTATTGGTAATATTTCGAGAACTGATGTGAACATGCTTGTTACAGTTAATCCTAAAACAAGAACTATATTGCTTACATCTATACCTAGAGATTATTATGTTAAACTTGGAACGATAGGTGAGTATGATAAGTTAACGCATTCGGGGCTATACGGCATTGAAGAGACTACGGCGACTATCGAAAACCTATTTGGAATTGATATAAACTATTATTCAAGAGTAAACTTTACAACGGTTGTAAATCTAGTGGATGCTCTCGGGGGAATTACTGTTAATTCGGATTATTCCTTTGTGGGAAAGGGACAAGATGGCACACAATATAGTTTCTATGCTGGATTAAACGATGTGAATGGGGAACAAGCTCTTGCTTTTGCCCGCGAAAGATATTCTTTCTCCGAAGGCGATAACCAGCGTGTGAAGAACCAGCAGGCAGTACTCTCAGGTGTAATAAATAAGGTTACAGGAAGTAGTGCGATTTTGACTGGATA
>JAFYPY010000097.1 GCA_017547345.1 Bacillota bacterium
CATCTGTGCAGGTGGTACTCAGGTAATCCCTGAAGAAGCTGTTAAGACAGGTATCGATATGGGCTTCGGTAGAAACTCTCACGGTATCGACGTTGCTACATTCTTAGCAGAAGAAAGACAGAGAAGAAGAGGCGAAAAATAGTCAATTCTTTTATCGAGCTCGAGAATTATAAAGAGCAACAAGAAAAAAGCTTAATTAAAGGGGCTGGGCATATGCCCGGTCCCCTTTTTAGAATAATGGTCACGTTTTTCCAGGAAACAATGTGGGTATTAAGTAATTGTAGCTTGGAAAAACTTGATTGTAAATTAAGCGACGTTGTCGCACGACAATATATAAGAAAGGAAGAAAAAATGAAAGTAGATGTATTAGTAGCGGAAATCGGTTCAACAACGACGGTTGTTAATGCGTTTAAGGATTTAGATACAGAAAACCCGATTTTCTGGGCGCAAGGACAGGCTCCAACATCTGTATTAGATGGAGATGTTCGTATTGGCCTACAGGGGGCAATTGATGATTTGTGCAAAAAAATGGGCATCGATAGCTTAGAGTATGATGAAATGCTTGCAACATCATCTGCAGCGGGTGGTCTAAAGATGACAGTGCATGGTCTTGTTTACGATATGACAGCGAAGGCAGCGAAGGAAGCTGCTCTTGGTGCAGGTGGTATCATTCATGATATTACAGTAGGAAGACTAAGAAGAACTGACCTTGCTAGAATTAAAGAAATTGGCCCAAATCTAATCTTAATCGCAGGTGGTGTAGACTACGGCGAAAGAGACACTGCAATCTATAACGCAGAAATGATTAGAACAATGGGATTAACAACACCAGTTGTATATGCAGGGAATGTTGAAAACCAGGATGAAATGAAGCTTATCTTTGATGAAGAAAGCGGTCAGTATTTATACTTAGTAGATAACGTATATCCTAAAATAGATACACTAAATGTAGAGCCTTGCAGAAAGGTTATTCAGGACGCTTTCGAAGATCATATCACACAGGCACCAGGGATGAGCCATGTTAGAGATATGGTTAGCGGTCCGATTATTCCTACACCAGGCGCAGTAATGGAATGTACAAAGCTTCTTTATGACTGCTTAGGCGATGTAATGGTAATCGACGTAGGTGGTGCAACGACAGATGTTCACGCAGTTGCAGAAGATTCAGACGCAGTTGCAAGAATATTAACTGCACCAGAACCTAAGGCGAAGAGAACTGTAGAAGGCGACCTTGGTGTATACGTTAATAGAATGAAAGTTATCGAATCTATCGGCGAAGAAAAATTAAGACAAGAATGCGAAGAAGAACTTCACATTGACCTTGATAAGACTCTTGAAACATACGTTGCAATTCCAAAGAATGAAGACGAATTCAAGTTAGTTGAAAGACTAACAGAAGAAGCAGTTTTAAGAGCAGTAGAAAGACACGCTGGTCAGATTAGATATGTTTATGGACCATCCGGAAGACAGACTCTAGCTGAAGGTAAAGACTTAACTCAGATTAAATATATTGTTGGTACTGGTGGTGCCTTAACAAGACTTCCTCATAGAGTTGAAATTATGCAGAAGATTGCAAAGGACAACTTAACAGGAATGAAGCTTTATCCGTCTGATGCAGCTAAGATTTTAGTAGACAATGATTATATCATGGCTTCTATCGGTGTGCTTTCAAAGACACATAGAGCAGGAGCAATTAGACTTCTTGCAAAGAGTTTAGGCATGGAACTTACTGAAAAGGATCACACAGCTCAGAAGGCTAAGTTCATCGAAGAACTTCAGAGAATGCACGCAGCAAGAACTGCCAAGGAAGAAGAGACAAGAAAGCACATTGAAGAAATGGAAGCAATGGGCTATGACATGTCAGAATATAAGAATCCTGAAAAGATAGGTGGAGCAACAAAGGAAGAAGTCGAAGCTGCTAAGAGAGAAGCTTTAATGGCAGATAAGACTGTAAAAAAGGCTGCTGATTTTATCGATGAAAAGCCAGCGGGCACAGCTTCTGAAGAGTATGCTCATGTTATGAGAGCATGTGGCGAAGTAGATGGCAGACCTAACTGCAACAGAGACTGCGACCATTGCATGCGAAAGCATTGTCCATATCGTAAAAAATAGTACGAAAATATATATTACAAGAGGTAAATAAGGAGGATATTATGTACCCAAGATTAGTGATTGACTTACCAAAGTTAAAGAGCAACCTAGATGCAGTTGCAAAGATTACAAAGGAAGATGGCGGATGTTCCCTAATGATTGTTACAAAGGGACTTTGCGCAGATCCTGAAATGGCTAAATTAGTAGCTACTCATCCTGCTGTTAACTATGTTGCAGACTCAAGAGTGAAGAATATCAAGACTTATGCTGATATCGTAAGAGAAAACGGCAAGATGACAACTTTACTAAGAATCCCTATGCATGATGAAGTTGCAGATGTAGCTAAGTATGTTGACTTAAGCTTTAACTCTGAACTTTCCACAATCAAGATGCTTGATGAAGAAGCAAAGAAGCTTGGCGTAGTACACAAGATCCTTCTTATGATTGACCTTGGAGACTTAAGAGAAGGTATCTTCTACCAGAACGAAGACATAATTTTCGAAACAGTTGAAGAAATCTTAAAGTTAGAAAATATCGAATTACACGGAATTGGTGTAAACTTAACTTGCTACGGCGCTATCATTCCTAAGAACGATAACTTATCATTACTTACAGATATCGCAGCTAAGATCGAAGCTAAGTTTGACATTAAGTTAGATATGGTTTCCGGCGGTAACTCCAGCTCCATCTACCTAGTAGGTAAGGGCGAACTTCCAGCAGGAATCAACAACTTAAGACTTGGCGAATCCTTCTTATTAGGAAACGATACAGCATACGGAGATAAGTTACCTGGAACTACAAGCGATGCCCTAGTACTAGAAGCTCAGATTGTAGAATTAAAGGAAAAACCATCCCTACCAATCGGCGAAGTAGGTAAGGACGCATTCGGACAGGTTCCTGTATATGAAGACAGAGGTATCATAAAGAGAGCTATCATCGCAGTTGGTAAGCAAGATGTAGATTTAGACAGCATGGAACCAATCGATGAAAGAATAGAAGTTTTAGGTGGAAGCTCCGACCACATCATCCTTGATGTTACAAAGGCTGATTACAAAGTCGGTGATGTAGTTCGTTTCACATTAGGCTACGGTGGAATGCTAAAGACAGCTACAAGTGCGTATGTAGAAAAAGGATACGTAAAATAGTCAAAATAAAAGAGGTCAGTTTATAAACTGACCTCTAATTTTTTTACACTTTTACATCATCTTTTGGTTGTTGATAATTAATGAGAACTTTATATTTAGTGCTTCTGCAGCTTTTTTGCAGAGCATCATTCTACCTAAAAAGATTTCGAAATACTCCATAAGTTCGCAAACATGAGTATCAATAGAGATGTCTAGACAAACCTCTTCTTTAGTAACGATTACTTTCGAAGAAGTAACTGAGTAGTTAACTCTATCATGAATATCGAACTGAATTGTAGAACGATTACGAACTCTAGAACGACGCACATCGGTTTTGTCAGCAATGATAAGAGCAGCCGCAATTGGATTCACAGGATATGCTGTAGACTCGTCGTGGTTACCGATTGCAGTAACCACTGTAGCTATATCGTCTGGATCCATATCCATTTTGTCTAAGATTCGAAAAGCCATAACTGCACCACTTTGTGCATGGTCTATTCTATTTACTACATTACCTATATCATGAAGATAACCTGAAATTTTGGCTAGTTCGACCTCGTGTTCGGAATAGCCTAGAATTGTTAATATCTGTCCAGCTAATTCTGCGACCTTAGTGACGTGAGCAAAACTGTGTTCTGTGAAACCGAGTGATAATAGGGATTCATCGGCTTTCTGAATATATGCTCTAACTTCTTCGCTTTTTTTAATATCTTTATATGTGATCTTCATATTCATTACCACTTATTGTGTACTTTTTCTGCAAATCCTAAGAAGTCCTTAATCTCAAGAACTGTTCCGTCGTCTAGGATTGCTTTTCCAGTAAATTTACCAAATACCTGATGCTGATCAGAAACAAGAACCTTGAAGTCAGTGCATGATGCTCTATCCATTATAGGTTCAAAGTCCATCTCGAAACGACCATCATCACTTGTGAATGTCCATGGGCTCATATAGTCTTCAGTTAAATCAGCAGTACATACTTCGTCTCCGGAAGGACCGCAGCAACCACCTCTAGTCTTGAAAGTCTTGCTAACCATAGGGATGTTAAATGTAACTTCACTTAACTTGTGGGCTTTGTTATTGTAGAATAACATGTTTTCACTAGCCGCAGTTGTATCCCCAAAGCCATAGCCGATGTTAAATCCAAAAGGAACACCATCAATTTGGCCAGAGGCACTGCCCCAGTACCAAGTGTTTTCGTATGTCCAAACTCCACGGCCCCAGTCAAGAGTACCGAAAGACTTACCTTCAGGGAAAGTATATTCCTCGTCTCCAAGCTTAACTGTACCTGTTGCTGGCATGCAGTTAATCTTCTGGTTGTAATAGAAAGCTGTATCCTTTTCTTTCCAAGGAGTAACAACTACCATGGATTCCATTTCTGGACACTCTAAACGAATTTCGCCACTATACGTTTTGCCGTCTAAGAAGTTCTTCATTTCGAACTTTAGTATTCTGTGATCTCCATTGTGGATGAATTCGATGAAGTGGTTCTTGTCACCGCTATAAACATTGCCAGTTTCGCTTGTTTCTGGCATGTTTAGTTTACCCATAGGCATAATAGACATTGGACCAGCAGTATGCTGGAATCCAGTTCTAAAATCTAAGAGTGAATAACTATCGAGTCCCATATAAGCATTATCGGCAACTGTAAGAGCAACTGCAAAGTCATCGCAAGCAATTAGATAGTAATCCCATTCTTTAAGTCTTAACTTTCCACCTTTATGTTTAGTCTTATCGTAATCCATCATAAGACCTTTCGTATATCC
>JAFYPY010000098.1 GCA_017547345.1 Bacillota bacterium
AAATGGGTGTAATGGAAGTAAGAGAAGATGGACTTTGGGTAACAGAATTACATCCAGACTTCACATGGGAAGAAATTCAGGCTGCAACAGGCTGTGAACTTCACCAGGATCCTAACATGAAGGCTATGGAAGAAGAATAATCAATATCCTTTGATTTACATCTTTTATATCAAAAGTTTAAGGAATTCCCCGATAGGGGAGTTCCTTTTTTGTTAACAAGATTCTCACAAAATCTACAAAAAAAGACACATGAAACCTTTGCAAACGTTGGAAAATACACGTTTTCTTTGACTTTTTGCCCTTCTTGTGATAGACTATAAATGGTCACAAGATAAGGAGGACTTATGGTAGATAAACCGACAGGCAAGACAGAGATTCTTATTGACGATATAATTGGCTGGATCAAAGCTAAGATTGATTATTTGAAAGACAAGACTTCTCCCCAAAGAGAGGCTTGGGAGAAAGCTAATAGACGTCATCCGAGAATTATGAAAACTCTTGTGGTTCTAGCTTGCATATTATTAATCGGCGGAATTGTGGTTGGATTTGCGACGCCAAAAACTGTTAAAGTTACCATAAACGATTCAAATGTTATTGAAACTAAAGTATATGAAACGACATGTGTAAGAGTTGACAGTTTCATAAAAGACCACGAAGTTGATTATGTATATGGGCAAGATATTATTGATGTCGATATGTATGATATCATTACAAACAATAAGGAGATAAATATTATAAAGGCAGCACAGATTCCGCTTACGGCAGATGGGATTACAAGAACAATTACAACCCAGCCTATCACAGTAAAGGAATTCTTAGAAAAACAGCATGTTAAAGTTGGCAAACACGATATTGTAGAACCCGATATGGATTATGTCCTATACAAAGGAGATCAAGTTATAGTAAGACGCGTAACCTTTAAGAATATTGTAGAAGATGTTCAAATTGATTTTGAGACAGTATACTCTCCTGACTATGGATTGAATATTGGAGATACGGCCGTAGTCCAAGAAGGTTCGCCAGGGAAAGAAAAGCAAAAGTTTAAGGTGACCTATATCGATGGAGTTGAGTCAGAAAGAGAAATCATTGATAGAAAGACTCTAGTCGAAAAGCAAGATAATATTATTTCATATGGAATGTATATGGACTTTAGCGAACCCACTTGGTTAAGCTATTCTAAGAAAATCAGCAACGTGAAAGCTGTTTCTTACAATATGCCAGGGAATCCAAAAGGATCATATGGAAATCCTTGCACATATGGAACATGTGCAGTTGACCCTAGTGTAATTCCTCTTGGAAGCACAGTGTACATCGAAGGCTATGGGTATGCTCTCGCTAATGATGTGGGAAGCGCAATTAAAGGAAATATTATAGATGTTTATATGGAATACAATCCTCAATGTTATGTTTGGGGAGGAAGAAATGTAGATGTATATATTATAGGCTAAAATAAAACTCGTCAAACCATTAATCGGCTTGACGAGTTTTTATTATCTGAGATGTTTTTCTATTAGGTCTATAAAAGTAGAGATATATTCTTCCTTTGAGAAGATCGCCCTTGCTAGCGTTTTGTTTCCGCCACCTTTGCCTCCGTATATAGAAGCGTTTTCTTTTACTAATTTTCCGCAATCAACATCGCCTTTTGAACACAAAAATACAGTTAAGCTAGGGATGTGAACGAGAAACGCAATCTTTGGTATGGAATCGGTGATATCTCTTGCAATGGTAGATAAATCATCATTAGATATAATGTCGTAATATCTAACTACAGGAACTGATGCAGTGCATAATTCTTCTTTGATACTTTCAACTTCTTTTGATAAGTAATCTTTTTTTAGAAGATATAGCTGTGTTCTAATTTGATTATTCTTAGCCTGCTGAGCTTTGTATTTTTCTAGAATGTCTTCCGTTCCAGCTGAAAGACTATTGCCTAATTGTGTCAAAACATCATATTCATCTTGATATTTCTTTAAGGCTCTTTGGCCGGCTTCAAAATAAACTCTAAACATTCCCTTGTTGCTTTCGACTTTGTACAGTTTGATGAGTCCTACCTGGCCTGCTGTAGCAGGGTGAGTTCCACAACAAGCTACGCAATCGGAAGGGTTTTCGATGGAGCCTACACAAACGATAGTTATATCCTGCTCAAGAGAAAGTTTCTTTCTAAGAGGCAGGTTTTCGGCTTCTTTTTTACTGTTAAAATGTCTAGTGATAACTGGGGCGTTTTGCCAAATTACTTTGTTTGCTTCAGTTTCTACATGCTTGGCCATTTCCCAAGTTATCTTATCGTAGGAAGGGTCGTCCTCTAAACTTATATCGATGGTCATATATTGGTCTCCCATATGGAAACCACGATTAACACCGCCATATTCTCTATAGAAAATACCACTTAAAATGTGTTCTCCGCAGTGACGCTGCATATTGTCAAAACGGTGATTCCAGTCAATAGACAAAGAAACACTTTGTCCAATTTGCAATGTGTCAGAAGGACAGGCTACTTGGTGCATTATATCCTCTTTGTATTCATAAACATCCAATACTTCGAAGTCGTTTATGGTACCCAAATCACATGACTGGCCGCCACCCGTTGGGAAAAATATAGTTTTATCCAAAGTGATTAGCGTCTTGCCGTCCAACTCGATAATATCTGTTATAGAAGCAGTGGTATTTCTTAAATATACGTCTTCTTTGAAGAGTCTAATTGTTTTCATTTTA
>JAFYPY010000099.1 GCA_017547345.1 Bacillota bacterium
TACTTCGATAACACCTGTTGCTGCCGCTATCAAGAATGTTCTCATAGGCTTCACTCCAATTGCAAGTAATGGAGCTATTATTACCATACCCTCAGGTATATTTTGTAACGCAATTCCCCCTGCCACAAGGAGAGCGTCAGCCACATTGTCAGTACCAAAGCTTACGCCCGCTGCAACTCCCTCAGGCAAATTATGAATACCAATAGCCACAACAAATAGCAAAACTTTATCAAGTTGACCGGAGTTTTCACCATCATCCATGCCTGCAATACCGTGCAAATGTGGAACGACTTTGTCCAGTATGTTTAAGCAGAAAGCGCCACAAAAAATCCCGATTATAGTCACTACTAAAGCCATCGGTTTAGTGCCATACTCTAAAGATGGCATAACAAGCCCAATTACAGCAGCAGAAAGCATAACTCCGGCGGCAAAACCCATTATTATATCCGAAAACTTATGTGACATACCCTTAGTACAAAATCCTAGCAATGCACCCACTACCGTGGCGCCACCTACTCCCAAGGCTGTCAATAAAACTAACTGCATAATATATCCTCCTATGTTCATTTCCAATTATACCACAATATGGTCTCTTTAATCCACTAAATCCCCCTTGTAAAAAGGTGGAAATTGAGCTAATATGATAGATAATTATTAAATTTCTATAGTAAAGGTGGGAATAAATATGTATTTAACTTGTTTAGACTTAGAAGGCGTTCTAGTACCAGAAATTTGGGTTGAATTTGCAGAAGCGGTAGGAATCCCAGAATTAAAGAAAACGACTCGTGATGAGCCAGATTACGATAAGCTTATGGCTTATCGCTTAAATATTTTGAAAGAAAATGGATATGGACTTAAAGAAATTCAGGAGGTTATTGCAACTCTT
Organism: Bacillota bacterium; assembly: GCA_017547345.1. The sequence continues at coordinate 887 of JAFYPY010000099.1, forward strand.
GATCCACTTCCGGGTGCAAAGGAATTCTTAGATACTCTTAGAGAAGAAGGTCAGGTAGTAATCATCAGTGATACATTCACTCAGTTTGCAATGCCCCTTATGAAAAAGTTGGGTTACCCTGCACTTTTCTGTAATGAATTAGTTGTTGCAGAAAACGGCGAAATCACAGGATATAGAATGCGTATCGACGATTCAAAATACAGCACTGTTAAGGCACTTCAAGCAGCAGGCTTTGAAACTATCGCATCCGGAGATAGCTTTAATGATTTGAGAATGATTAAAGCAAGTAAAGCCGGCTTCCTTTTCAGAAGTACAGACGCCATCAAGGCTGATCATCCAGAAGTTCCAGCTTATGAAACATATGATGAATTATTAAACGCAATTAGAAATGTAATAAAATAAAAACATAAGCCAGATAGATAACTATCTGGCTTTATTTTTTTAGATTATTTTTCTATAAATATCCATAGCAACTCCGGTATCTTTTATCAATACTTCCTTCGGCATAGATACAATGCGGCATGTCACATATAAATCACCTGCAGCTCCTGTAATATTAAAAATCTGTATCATATAAAGGTACCAATAATACTGTGGCAAGATGTCGTTTAACCATAGGCAAAGTATTGCTCCACAAATCACTATGGGTGAAAGAGCGATTACAACATAAGGCCATTTCTTAAAGTACCATGTGCTTCCCGCATATGCCATGCCCTTGCTAAGTTTAAGCCCAAAACTAGGAGTCTCGCCTGTGAAAAGTTTAATGAATATACCGTGTATTCCCTCGTGCAATATAATGTACACAATCATACCAATGGCAGATGCCAATAGGCAAAAGAAGATTCGCCACAATTCCATCTCAAAAGACGCCACAAAAGAGTGTCCTATGAGGCCATATATAATCATCACTACTAGCGCAACTATAGACCATATTAAAATGGATTTAAGTGCCTTGTTATCTCTTGCTAAATCTATTCTTTCGTACAAATCATAATGGGCAGGTAGAAATTCTACCGCCCATTTAGTTTCTTTGCCCATTATATTGCTCCAAAAACAACTTCAGCCATTGCATCCTTAGTACACACATTATTGTGAACTATAGGCTTTAATTCAAGGTCTTTTAGCCCTGTAGGAACTTTAATTCCTGACTCAATGGCAAGAGCCTTTACATAGTCAAAACCTGTAACAGTTTCCCCGGCCTTTGCAAGTACTCTAACCTTGTTTTCATCAAGGCCCACAGCCTTTGCAACGCTTTCTGCAAACTTATATGCAGATGCCGTTGATGCTATTATAGTTGGGGTCTTGTCGCCTGTTTCTGCTACATAATCTTCATATACCTTGTATGCAACTGCTGTATGAGTATCTGTTAAGTAGTTTTCTTCTTCCCAGAGTTTTTTGATGGTCTCAAGGGTTTCCTCTTCAGTACAGAATCCACCATAAAAGTCTGCTAAGCCTGCTTTAACAACATCAGATACTTCATAAACCTTCTCAGTATCAAGGGCCTTCATCCAACTAGAAACAGCCTCTCCATCTCTTTCTGCAAGAAGATAGATTAGTCTTTCTAGATTACTTGAAATTAGGATGTCCATTGATGGTGAATTTGTAAGGTGGAAATCTCTTCGTGCATCATATATTCCAGTGCGTATGAAATCAGTTAGAACTTTGTTTTCGTTAGAAGCACAGATAAACCTGCCCATAGGGATTCCCATTTTGCAAGCAAGGTAAGCGGCTAAGATATTCCCAAAGTTTCCTGTTGGAACAACCACATTCATTGCTTCTCCCTTGTTCAATGCTCCCTCTTCTACTAACTTAACATAGCTATAAACATAATATGCAACCTGTGGCACAAGTCTGCCTATGTTGATGGAGTTTGCGGAGGAAAGCTTTATTCCCTTGGCTGCAAGTTTTTCTTTCATCTCATCGTCGGCAAAAATCTTTTTTACCCCTGTCTGAGCATCATCGAAGTTTCCTTTGATGGCAAATACATGCGTATTTGATTCCGCCTGAGAAACCATCTGTCTTTCTTGTACCTGGCTTACACCACCAGCAGGATAGAAAACGACAATCTCTGTTCCTTCAACTCCGGCAAAACCTTCTAATGCGGCCTTACCTGTGTCCCCTGAAGTCGCAGTCAAAATGCAAATTTTATCAGTTTCTCCTTCTTTGCGACAAGCAGTTGTCATTAAATAAGGTAAAATAGATAATGCCATATCCTTAAAGGCTGCAGTCTTACCGTGATAAAGTTCAAGGAAATATGCTCCGCCAGCCTTAACTACAGGAGCAATTTCAGGTGCTTCAAACTTGCTATCGTATGCGCCATTTATGCAATATAACATTTCTTCTTCCGTATATTCATCAAAGAAGGCATGCATAACCGCTTTTGCAATCTGCTGATAAGTCATGCCCTTCATTTCTTCTATTGTTAATGGAAGTTTGGGAATTTCTGTTGGCACATATAACCCCTTATCCTCTGCAATACCGCGAATAATTGCCTTTGTGCTTGTTTGATAATTCTTGCTTCCTCTTGTACTTTCGTATCTCATTTATTTAAAGCCTCCCAGTATATGATTAATAGTATCTATGAAATTTTCATGTTTGACACTCTTGATATCAAACTTCAAAATTCTAAAAGTATATTCCATTATCGTACCCATTCCAAAGACCGAAATTAAAGTACCTACGCCTACTTTTGCACCCATTATGTAACCAAAGAAAATAACAGTAATCTCTATAAGCCATCTTACTGCACCTATTGGAAACTTATTTAGTCTTCGCCCTATGGCAACCATTAGTGAGTCCCTTGGTCCTGCTCCTAAGCCTACCTTTACATAAAAACAAGTGCCTACAGAAAGAACTACTTGTCCAGCGAACAACAGACAAACTCCTAAAGCAAAGTTGTCAAGCTTAGGAATCAAATCGATGTAATTGAAAAAGTCAATAAACTTGCCAACAAACATCGCATTACAAAGAGTTCCAACTCCTATTTTTTCTTTTAATATTAAATCTACAATAATGACTATCAGGCCTACAGAAACAACAATGTTTCCATACATGAACCCGGTCTTATACATAACACCTGTTTGAAAACACTCCCAAGGTGCCAGTCCAACATTGGCCTGTATGCCCATGTAAGACCCAAGTGCACACAAAAAAAGAGCGAAAACCAGCTTTGGTAACCTCTTAAAATAACTGCTTTCCATGTCCGTTTCCTTAAGCATAATGAAAATAATACTACTTAAGTTTACAATGTTAATGGCTTTATTGTCAACATACTTTACTGTAATAAATCAATAAGTAACAATAAAAAAGCCCCTCACAAGAGGGGCTAAAGATTCCTAAAATATTAATAGTTTTCTTCTCTTACTTCGAAGAAGCTCTGTGGGTGTACGCATACTGGGCATACTTCTGGAGCCTTCTTGCCGATTACTAAGTGACCGCAGTTTCTGCATTCCCACATAGTTTCATCAGCCTTTTCGAAAACTTTCTTCATTTCTACGTTGTTAAGAAGCTTTCTGTATCTGTCTTCGTGAGCCTTTTCGATTTTAGCTACTTCTGCAAACTGGAATGCTAGAGCATCAAAGCCTTCTTCTTTTGCTTCTTCAGCAAACTGAGCGTACATTTCAGTCCATTCGTAGTTTTCGCCTTCTGCTGCATGTAATAAGTTCTGAGCTGTATCGCCTAATTCACCTAAAGCCTTGAACCATAACTTAGCATGTTCCTTTTCGTTATCAGCTGTCTTCTGGAAAATAGCTGCAATCTGTTCATATCCTTCCTTCTTTGCTACGCTTGCAAAGTAAGTGTACTTGTTTCTAGCCTGAGACTCACCAGCAAATGCTGTCATTAAGTTCTGTTCTGTCTTTGTTCCTTTTAAGCTTTTCATTTTAATCTCCTCCATAATTAAAAAATTATTTTTTTTATAATTCTATTTTTTCAAAATCCTCTGCACCATGCTTACATAATGGGCAAACAAAATCTTCTGGCAGTGGATCTCCTTCATAAACATATCCACAAATCTTACAACGCCATCCACCCTTTTCTTCTTTTGGTGGCTGAGGTTTAACATGCTTATGGTAATAAGCATATGTTAAAGATTCTTCATCAGAAAGTACATCCATATCAGTTACCTTAGCAAAGAATGTTGTGTGCGTGCCAAGATCAACGGTCTGGAAAACTTCTGCGCTAATGTACGCATTAGTGTTATTTGCTATATATAGTATACCATTTTCACTACGTTTTGAACCGTCAAAACCCTCAAATTTGTCTACATCTTTTCCGCTTTGGAAGCCAAAACGCTTAAATAGTTCAAAATCTGCGGATGTAGAAAGCATTGATACATTAAACTTTCCTGTTCTTGCAATCATATCGTGAGTATAATTTTGTTTGTTGACTGTGATAGATACAGCGTTAGGTGTTGATGTAACCTGCAACAAAGTGTTTACTATACACCCGTTGTCTTTGTCGCCTTCTCTTGCTGTCAATACATACAATCCATAGCTAATGTTAAACATTGCCTTGCTGTTCATAAGATACCTCCTACTATTTGCAATATCTGCTAAGTATATGTCTAGTTTATCACATTTTATATAAATTAGGTAATTTTTTTTCAAGATTTTGTTGTAGAAAATATATGTTACATATAAAAAAGGACTCCTCCTTTGAGGAGTTCTTTTTTTGTTTTTTATTACTAGATTATACTAGTTTTGCGATCATTTCACCAGCCTTAACCTGCTGACCTTCTGATACGTGAATCTTTTCTACAATACCCTTTGCAGTAGCTAAGATGTTTGTTTCCATCTTCATAGCTTCGATAACTGCGATAGGCTGCTTGTCTTCTACAGTTTCGCCTTCCTTAACTAATACCTTAACGATATTACCTGGGATGTTTGCACCAATTTCCATTGGATTTGCAGGGTCTGCATATAATACAGCGTTGTGAGCGTTTACTGTAACAGATTTGTCCTTAACCTTGATGATTCTACGGTTGCCGTTAACTTCGAAGATAACCTGTCTGAAACCTTCATCATCAACGTCTCTTACTTCGTGTAATCTTACGATTAGAACTTTACCTTCTGAAATCTTAACTTCACAAGTTTCACCTACTGCTAAGCCGTGGAAGAAGATGTCAGAACCCATGAATCTGAAGTTACCATCAGTTTCAAGGCTCTTGTGGTAATCTTCAAATACTTTTGGATACATTACGTAGGAGATTACTTCTCTGTCTGTACCTTCAAGACCTAAGTCTTCAACTAAGTGCTTTCTAATAGCATCGAAGTCTTCTGGTGGAAGTAATTCGCCAGGTCTGCAAGTGATTGCAGGCTTATCCTTAAGAACTAGCTTCTGAAGCTTTTCTGGGAATCCTCCGTGTGGCTGACCCATCATACCTTCGAAGTAGGAAACGATGGAGTCTGGGAAGTCGATTCCCGCTGCCTTTTCGTAAATGTTTTCAGGAGTTAGGTCATTCTGTACCATGAAGATAGCCATATCACCAACTGCCTTTGATGATGGAGTTACCTTAACGATATCTCCAAGCATGTTATTTACTGTCTTGTACATGCTCTTTACGTCGTCAAACTTATGTCCTAGACCAAAGCTTTCAACCTGTGGCTTTAAGTTGGAATACTGGCCACCAGGAATTTCGTACTTGTAAATTTCAGCTGTGGATGTTACTAGTTCGGATTCGAA
>JAFYPY010000100.1 GCA_017547345.1 Bacillota bacterium
TCTAAGTCGATGATACCTGCCATATATTCTATATCTTCAGTTGTTTCATCTTCAATTACGTCTAAAATATCGTCGACTGTAATTATCCCTACAATACGATGTTCTTTATCTACTACCGGCATAGCAATAAAGTCATACTTCTTGAAGGCATCCGAAACTTCTTCTTGGTCATCATAAACGTTTAACCACACATAGTCGGTATGCATGATATCTAAAATTCTAACATTATCGTCTGTGACTACAAGTTTGCTTAGTGATACGATACCTATAAGTTTACGGCCAGAATCCTTAACATAACAAGTCAAAAGAGTTTCTGCTTCAGCCCCTTCTTTTTTGATGTAAGCTAGGGCTTCGCCTACAGTCCATTCCTTCTGCAAACTGATGTAGTACGGTGTCATTAGTGAACCCGCACAATCGTCTGGATAATTTAAGAATGTATTGATAAGCTTTCGCTCATCTTTTGGTGTTTTTTCTAAAATTTTGTCTACAACGTTGGCAGGAAGTTCTTCTAAGATATCGATCTTATCGTCGAAGTCCAGTTCCTGAACGATGTAATTTAATTCCTTATCTGTAATACCATCGATGATTTTTAGTTGGTCGTCAGATGGTAAATATGCAAATACTTCTACAGAAATCGCCTTTGGCAACAGTCTGTAAATAACAACCGTAGACTCAATCAAGTCAGAATCTGCTAGCAACTCTTCAAACATTTCGGCAATGTCCGCCTCATTATATTTTAAGAGCTCATCTCTAACCTGGAAATATCTCTTTTCTTCTATCCAGTTAAAAATTTTCTCTAAAGATTCTTCAAAGGCAAGTTCCGGTTGCATCATTGAAATTGGATCCATTGTAATTCCTCCTCTCTTTTTTCGAGCTTTGCTTTTGCCCGAAATGTGAGATAAGTTCTACAACTTCTCTAGAATCTTTTATGAGATTCTCTTCGGAGCAAAGCCTATTTTTTTAGTATTATTATTTTTCCCGTCAGGAACAGTATCCATATCTTTACTCCTTTCATTAATTAGTCGTCCTTAACTATAATATTATATATTTTTAACATGATTTTTGCAAGTGCTGTAACTGTACTTTGGGAAGAATACTTGTGGTTGTTTGCCTTTATAACACTAACAATTTTTCTTTTCCCTATGTGTTCTACGAATAAAGCCATTCCCCATCTTTATATGCAAAATTCGTCAAATCTCTATGCCAAAATTGGACTAAAAAAAATACACGAAAATCTTGTATACACGGTGTTGACAATGCCATTTTGAAGTGCTAAATTGATAGTAGCACGGTATGCAATTTTTTACAATTATGCGTACAAATTCGAAAAAGAAAAGAGGAGATACCAATGGCACATATCGTTGAACAGTACATTGAATTAGCAAAAAAGAGAAATCCTGGTGAACCTGAATTCCACCAGACAGTTGAAGAAGTATTAGAATCAATCGCTCCAGTACTTGAAGCTCATCCTGAATACGTAGAAGCAGGATTAGTTGAAAGACTAATCGAACCTGAAAGAGGAATCAGCTTCAGAGTTCCTTGGGTTGATGACGAAGGTAAAGTACAGGTTAACAGAGGTTACAGATACGAATTCAACAGCGCAATCGGACCTTACAAGGGTGGTTTAAGATTCGCTCCAAACGTATACCCAGGAATCATCAAGTTCTTAGGTTTTGAACAGATCTTCAAGAACTCCTTAACTGGTCTTCCAATCGGCGGCGGTAAGGGTGGTGCAGACTTCGACCCTAACGGCAAATCCGATGCAGAAATCATGAGATTCTGTCAGTCCTTCATGACTGAATTATACAGACACGTTGGCGCTCAGACTGACGTTCCTGCTGGTGACTTAGGTGTAGGCGCTAGAGAAATCGGTTACATGTTCGGTCAGTACAAGAGAATCGTTAACAGATACGAAGGCGTTTTAACTGGTAAGGGCTTATCCTACGGTGGTTTAGCTGGTAGAACAGAAGCTACTGGTTACGGTATCGTATTCTTCACAAGAGAAATGCTTAAGGCTAACGGCGAAGAATTAGCTGGTAAGACAGTTGCAGTATCTGGTTTCGGTAACGTATCTTGGGGTACAGTTCAGAAGTTAAACCAGCTTGGCGCTAAGGTTATCACAATTTCTGGTCCAGATGGTTACATCTTAGACGAAGAAGGCGTTTCCGGTGAAAAGGAAGCTTACATGCTTGAACTAAGAGCATCCGGTAAGAACATCGTTGCTCCTTACGCTGAAAAGTTCCCTAACGCTAAGTTCTTCCCTGGAAAGAAGCCTTGGGAAGTTAAGGCTGACGTATACATTCCATGTGCTACTCAGAACGAAATCAGAATCGAAGATGCTCAGGCTATGGTTGCTAACGGTTGTAAGTTCCTTTGCGAAGGTGCTAACATGCCTACAACTAACGAAGCATTAAAGTTCTTAATGGAAAACGGCGTAATCGTAGGTCCTTCCAAGGCTGCTAACGCTGGTGGTGTAGCTTGTTCTTGTATCGAAATGGGACAGAACGCTGGTCACACAGTATTCTCACCTGCTCAGGTTTACGAACAGCTTGAAACAATCATGGTTAACATCCACAAGAACTCTGCAGAAGCAGCTCAGAGATACGGCTTAGGTTACAACCTAGTTGCTGGTGCTAACATCGCAGGTTTCGAAAAGGTTGCAGAAGCTATGATGGCTCAGGGTATTGTATAATATCTACATAA
>JAFYPY010000101.1 GCA_017547345.1 Bacillota bacterium
ATTTTTTTGCTCATAATTTTATCTCCATTTCTAAATTATTAAGCCACGGTTTGATTTTAACAAAAAATAAACCTTCTTGCAACACTGCTATGCTATACTATAATGCTTTTTTTAACGGTTTTTTTGTGCTATAATATTTAGTTAGCGAGGTATTGAAAATGCTTGATTTAAGAAACAAATTGTATGTTGCAACTTTCCAAAATAACGCTATCGAAGTAGCCAAAGAATACGGCATCGGAATAGAGTTTAATCACACTTGTATTTCAGAATGGCTAGACGAGGATTATCGCCCTAAGCTTCTTTCAGAAATGAAAAAAGACTTTGACGATGTCGGCTATAAAGATGCAATTATGCACGGACCTTTTACAGAAATCATTCCTGCTGGCATAGACCATAGAGCAAGAGAGACCGGCAGAAGCCGTCTTGAGGATGCCTACGAGGTATGTCAGGAATTAGGCGTAAAAAATATGGTTGTCCACAATGGCTGGATTCCATTTATGTATTTCAAAGAGTGGCAGGCTGAAAAGGGCGCAGAATTTTGGGAAGCTTTCATGGAAGATAAATCAAAAGACTTCACAATTCATATTGAAAATGTTTTAGAGGACGAGCCTTACATGATGCGAGACATGATGCAAAACATCAAAGACCCTCGTATAAAAATATGTCTTGATGTCGGGCATGCAAACGCAACTACGCCTGATGACATTCCTGTTGAGACTTGGATTGAGGCCCTCGGTCCGTATATAGGGCATTTTCATCTACATAACAATGACGGAACTGGCGATTCTCACGGAGATTTCGACCAAGGTTCCATGGATATGAATTCAATCTTTGCCTCAATCGAAAAGCACTGTAATCGCGATATCACTTTTACTATCGAGGCAAGAGAATGCGGTAGCTGTGCAAAATGGCTCAAAGAAAAGGGATATATTTAGAAGGGAGTTAGTCTAATGGAAAAAAGATTATTAGAGGTAATTGAAATAATCGCAAAGGAAGGCATCTTATACGAAGCTACTATCGAAGAAGCTAAGGCGCGCCAGAAAGTCTTAGCAAAACCTACAGGTGCTCTTGGCACTTTAGAGGATATCTCCATTCAGCTTGCTGGTATCACTGGAAAGGTAAAGAATACAGTTAATGATAGAGCTATTGTGATTATGTCAGCTGATAACGGTGTCGTTGAGGAAGGCGTTGCATCTGCTCCGCAGTCTGTTACACTTTCACAGACTATTAACTTTACTCGTCGTCTAACTGGTGTAAGTTCTATGGCTAAACATTTTGGAATCGACCTTCTAGTTGTAGATATCGGCGTAAAACTTCCAATTCCAGAAGTTTTATATACAGACTCAATGACAGAAAACGGCAGATTGACTAATAAGATTTATAATAAGAGATTAGCTAACGGCACAAAGAATCTTGCAAAGGAACCTGCAATGACTAGAGAGCAGGCACTAATTGCCTTAAACTGCGGTATCGATGCTGTTAAAGCAATCAAAGAATGCGGCTACGAAATCTTTGGTGTTGGAGAAATGGGTATCGGAAACACTACAACAAGTGCTTGCGTACTAAGTGCTCTAACTGGTGCTACTGGCGAAGAAGTAGTTGGTAGAGGCGGCGGTCTTAATGACGAGGGCCTCGCAAAGAAAGTTAGAATCGTAGACGAAGCAGCTTGTAAGTGTAAAGACGATGATATCGTTGATATCCTAGCAAAAGTTGGTGGCTTTGACATCTGTGCTATGGTAGGAGCTTTCCTAGGCGCTGCATACTATAGACTTCCTGTAGTTGTTGATGGATATATTTCTGCAGTTGCTGCTCTTGCTGCTACAAGACTTGCACCAAATGTAATTAATTTCTTATTTGGTTCACATCTATCCAAAGAACAGGGATATGTAATCGCAGTTGATGCTATGGGTATTAAGCCTTACTTTGACCTTGGTATGAGACTTGGTGAGGGCAGCGGCTGTCCTATCAGCTTCAACATTATCGAAACTGCATGCGCAACTATGAACGAAATGGCTACTTTCGACGAAGGTGCTATCGATGCAGATTACTTATCAGAAGCAGAGAAAGGAAACTTCTTCTAATGAATTACTTTATCAGCGGAGGTTGCAAGAACGGTAAGTCATATTACGCACAAAAGGTTGCTCAAAATATGGCACGCGAACTAGATGTTCCACTTTACTATCTTGCCACTATGATTCCTGTTGACGATGAAGATAGAGCAAGAATCCGTCGTCACTTAGACGAGCGTGATGGTTGGGGTTTCGAGACTATCGAGCAGGGCCTAAACATTTGTGACTGCCTAAGCGGAAAAACTGCGCTTGGAAACCCGGTAGATCCTAACGGAGTTTTTCTCTTAGATAGCGTAACTGCCCTATTGATGAACGAAATGTTCAAGCTAAATGGCACTGTTGATTTAGAAGCTGCCGACAGGCTTGCCAACGAACTCTTGGAATTCGCTTCAAAGACAGGAAATACAGTATTCGTTTCAGATTATATTTACTCTGATGCGACTATATATGAAGAATTAACAGAAAAGTATCGCCAAGGGCTTGCTATACTTGATAGGACACTTGCTAAAAAGTGTGATCAAGTAATCGAAGTAGCCTACGGCTTCATAAAAGAGTATAAATAGGGAGATTTTGGATGAAAATATTTACAGGATTATTCATGGCATGGGGCAACTTCCTAACAGTTCCTTGTCCATGCAAAAAATGGGACGACGACCTTAAGAATTACATGTTAGGTTTTCTACCGAGCGTAGGTCTAATTTTAGGATTTTTATGGGCATGCGTTTCCCTTCTATTAGTATTAATTGGAACGCCATTTTTAGTAATGGCATTCATCATTACTTTTGTTTTATTTGCCCTTTGTGGTTTTATGCATCTTGATGGGTTTATGGACTGCTGTGATGCAATAATGTCCCGTAAACCACTAGAAATCAAACAGCAGATTCTAAAGGACTCACATTGTGGAGCCTTTAGTGTAGTAAGCCTTGTCTTTATGCTTTTGGCTTACTACTCATGCGTTGCAACAGCAATCAGCACAAGCGTTAACTTCATGGAGTTATGCCTGATTCCAGTTTTAAGCAGAGCTGTTGCCGGTTCAAATATTCTTCTTAGAAAACCAATCGGACACAGCCAGTACGCATATGGAGCTGGCGCAGAAGACACTAGCCAGAAGAAAAAAGCATGTTTACTTATCCTTGCACAGGTAGTTATCTTTAGTGCACTAGGTCTATTCTTATCATCAAACTTTGTCGCAACGCTGCTTGTAATTTTAGCAACAGCTCTAGGCACTTACCTTGCAACAGTTTATGGCAAAAGACAGCTTGGAGGGATGTCTGGTGATATTGCAGGGTTTTCAATCGTATGGGGTGAACTTGCCGGCATCTTCGCAATGTTAGTATTATAAGGAGATAGTTATGATTTTAATATTTGGTGGCTCATACCAAGGTAAATTAGAGTTCGCAAAAGAAACTTTCGGTGTAACAGAAAACGATGTTTTCACTTGCACGGTAGACAGCGAAATCGACTGGTCAAAGAAGGTTTTATATAACTTAGATCAAGCTTTCCTTCGTCATGTAAGAGAAGGCAAGGAATCTAGAGATGTTCTAAAAGATAATTTAGGCCAGCTTAAAGATAAAATTCTCATCGTTAACGATATTTCTCAAGGGATTGTTCCTATGGAAAGGGAAAATCGTGACTGGAGAGAGATGACAGGCAGAGCTATGCTTTTTCTTTCAAAAGAAGCAGATGAAGTATATAGAGTTTTCTGTGGACTTGGCAGTAAGATTAAATAGATTGAGGAGAAATTATGATATCTTGTATTCATTTTATTAGACACGGAATTACAGAAGGCATTCAAAATAGATGGTATTACGGTTCCACGGACATGCCCTTAGTAGAAGAAGGCGTCAACGAAGTTCTTGATCTCAAAGCCAATAACATTTATCCTCTCGCCTTGGTAGACG
>JAFYPY010000102.1 GCA_017547345.1 Bacillota bacterium
TACACCGTCCTGACAAGTATCCCAGTCAATCTTGGATACGGAGTTTAAGGAAGCAACTGCACCGTGGCTATCTCTTTCGTGCATTGGGTTAGCACCAGGAGCGAATGGAGTACCAGCTCTTCTACCGTCAGGAGTGTTACCAGTCTTCTTACCGTACATTACGTTGGAAGTGATTGTTAATACGGATAATGTATGTACAGAGTTTCTGTAAGTTGGGTGCTTTCTTAATTCTTCGATAGTTCTTTCGGAGATCTTAACAGCGATTTCGTCTACTCTGTCATCGTCGTTACCATACTTAGGGAATTCGCCTTCAGTTCTGAAGTCAACGATTAGACCGTTTTCATCTCTGATAGGGTAAACCTTAGCGTACTTGATAGCGGAGAAGGAGTCAGCTGCTACAGAGAAACCTGCAACACCGAATGCCATTAATCTCTTAACTTCGGAGTTTAAGAACGCCATCTGGGATCTTTCGAAGTCATACTTATCGTGCATGAAGTGGATGATGTTCATGATGTTTACATATAGTTCCATTAACCATTCTAAGTAAACATTGAATCTCTTCCAAGCATCTTCGAAGTCGATTGGACCGTCGCCAACAGCTTCCATCTGTGGACCAACAACTTCGCCAGTTCTTTCGTCCTTACCACCGTTTAGACCTAATAATAAGATCTTAGCAAGGTTACATCTAGCTCCGAAGAACTGCATCTGTTCACCCATCTGAATAGCGGATACGCAGCAAGCGATGGAGTAGTCTTCGCCACAAGCTGGTCTCATCTTGTCGTCGTTTTCGTACTGGATGGAGTCAGTGTCGATGGAAACCTGAGCACAGAACTTCTTGAATGGTTCAGGAAGATCCTTGGACCATAATACTGTTAAGTTTGGTTCTGGAGCAGGTCCTAAGTTGTAAAGTGTCTGAAGTGTTCTGAAGGAGTTCTTAGTAACTTTGTGTCTACCGTCCATACCAACACCACCGATACCTTCAGTGATCCACATTGGGTCACCACCGAATAATTCATTGTATTCGGAAGTTCTTAAGTGTCTAGCTACTCTTAACTTTAAGATGTAGTCATCGATGAATTCCTGGATCTGTTCTTCTGTGTAAACGCCATTAGCTAAGTCTCTTTCTGCGTAGATGTCGATGAAAGTAGAAGTTCTACCTACGGACATAGCAGCACCGTTTTCTTCCTTGATACCTGCTAAGTATGCGAAGTAAGTCCACTGGATAGCTTCCTTAACGTCCTTAGCTGGTCCGGAGATGTCGTAGCCGTAAGCTTCAGCCATCTTCTTGATTTCCTTAAGAGCTCTAACCTGGTTTGTAATTTCTTCAGCAGTTCTGATGTTTTCTTCGTTCATTACGTGTCTGGAAGCGATCATTTCGTGATCTTTCTGCTTTTCTTCGATTAAGAAATCGATACCGTAAAGAGCAGCTCTTCTGTAGTCACCGATGATTCTACCTCTACCGTAAGCATCAGGAAGACCAGTGATTAAACCTAAGTGTCTTACCTGTCTCATTTCCTTGGAGTATGCCTTGAATACACCGTCGTTGTGAGTTGTTACGTAGTCGAACATCTTATCAATTTCAGTTGGAAGAGTTTCACCGAATTCAGCAACCTGTTCTCTTACCATCTTGATACCGCCAAATGGGCAGATACCTCTCTTTAAAGGTTCATCAGTCTGAAGACCAACGATAACGTCCTTACCAGGTACGATGTAACCAGGTCCGAATGCGTTGATTCTCATAATTCTGCTTGCGTCAACCTTTAAAGTACCACCAGCTTTTCTTTCAGCAACTAATAATTCCTGAACCTTAGCAGAACATTCCTTTGTTCTTTCTGTAGGACCTGCTAAGAAGCTAGCATCGCCATCATATGGCTTGTAGTTTAAACGAATAAATTCGTCAACGTTGATGTTTTCAGTCCAGCTGCCGCCAATAAAACCTTCCCATTCTTTTCTCATTATTGTTTGTTCCTCCTTGCATATTGCGTATATTGTATACATATAATACAACTTATAAAAAATAACTTATCACATGATAGCATAGCCATACTTTTCCATTCCTTTGCTATCATAGATATAATATACCCTTGTATACAATATAGTCAAACATTTTTTTCTAAAAATTGTGCATTTTTTCACATACATTATTTCTCCCTCAAATCCACTATTTTCAATGGAATCAAGCCATATTTTTTTGTTTTCTTTAACAGTTTTTACTCATAAAAATTATTGGTTTTCCACATACTATTTTGGGGAGGTTTATAGTCGTATGGAAAATCTTTTTTGGGACTTTTTTTTAGGATTTTGGAAAGTATTTTTTTATGTTGCAAAAGCCTTTTTGCCTTTGCTTATTGGAGTGATTTTGGCATATCTTCTTAACAATCCTGTTGAATTGGTTCGTAAGTTAATAACAAAAAACTCATCTACCACAGCTTTGTCAATTAGGCCCAAAGGACGAGTTCCTTCTATCATCATTACTTATCTGCTCCTCTTAACGATTATAATAGTTATTATTTTCGCCTTTGTTACACTCATTCTTGGAACATTTCCATCAGGTGGATTTTCTTCAATTACAAACAATATTTACGAGTACTTCAATTCTTACTACGAAACTTTGTTAGAATATTTTTCGCGTTTTCTACCAGGAGAAATTACAAATGATAATACCAACATCAAAGGATTCTTTATGTCCTGGCTTCAGAAAAATTTTTCAGTAAAAAATATTTTCTCCCTTTTTACCGTGCTTGCAGGTGGTGTTGTGAATTTAGCATTAGGTATCGTTGCAAGTATTTATATTATAAAGGATAAGGAATTCTTTCTAATGTTATGGCAAAGATTTCTATCCATAGTTTTCAAGCAAAAAACACACGGGATATTGAACGAAATTCTCTATGATATAAATAATGTGCTTACAACCTTCCTTAAAGGAGCTATAATCGACAGTATTATTGTCGCACTTCTATCATCTGTTGTACTTTCACTATTAAAAATAAAATTCTCTGTTATCATGGGAATCATTGCCGGATTAGTTAACGTTATTCCTTATTTCGGACCCTTTCTTAGTATGATTCCAGCTTTTCTAATATCTTTTGCTATGCAAGGACCAACCAAGGCTATTCTTACAATTCTGTCGCTCTTTTTAGTACAACAACTTGATAGCAACTTTATATACCCCAAGGTAGTTGGTACATCGACAGGCCTACATCCATTGTTCATTCTACTGGCAGTAAGCTTTATGGGTTACTTTGGCGGTGTTTTGGGGATGCTTGTAGCCGTTCCTGTAGCCGGGATCCTTCAGGTTTTACTAAAAAAATGGATTTACTCATTATAAAAGAGAATCATTGCATATGCGTATTACATATGCAATGACTCTCTTTTTTTATAAAATATATTTCCATATATTTACTTTAAGTCATCCCTATTCACAGGGCAAGACATACACCTTGGCCCTCCTCTTCCTCTTGATAACTCACTACTAGGTATCGTAAGTACCTCTATGCCATTCTTCTCAAGCAAAGCATTCGTAACGTAGTTTCTTTCGTAGGTAATGACCTTTCCTGGAGCAATGCAAAGAGTGTTGGATCCATCGTTCCATTGTTCTCTTTGAGCAGCGATTATATCTTCTCCACCACAGCGAATCAGTTCAACCGCCGGTAGCTTTAGCTCCCTTGCAAGTAACTTGTCTAAATTTTCCAAAACCCCCTTGAAATTCAGCTGGCCTTTTTTATCCAAGGTAATTTCGTATACCGAAAGCGGTCCTTCTATCTCTGGATGAATGGTAAACTTATCATAGTCTACCATTGTAAATACCGTATCAAGATGCATAAAAGCCCTGCATTTTGGGATATCAAAGACGAGCACTTTATTGAATTCGGAATTTTTAAGCAGGTTGTGTGCAAAATTCTCAATTCCAGCAATAGTGGTTCTTTCGGAAAATCCTATTGCCACCACTTCGTTAGACAAGACTAAAACGTCTCCTCCTTCCACAGAAAAGTCATCAAAAATATCGTACCATTGATAATTTGCCGCTGTTGCAAAATCCCTATTATAATCAAAAATAAACTTTAGTAGCAGTGATTCTCTCTGCCTTGCAGGAGTATGCATATGGTGAATGTTTATTCCATTGCCAATACATGCACCAGGATCCCTAGTAAAATATAGATTTGGCATTGGATCCATAACATAGGGATATTCATTATGAGTAAGATCTGATAAGGAGTCAGTTTTTACCTGTCCTAAATCAGAGCGTTTTATACCTGCTATTACTTGCCTTACCATTTCTTTTGCTGGTAGTAACATTAAAAAATCGTGTATTGCATGCTTCATCCCCTCAGACTCAACAAGGCTCATATCCATCATTTGATTAACGAACTCTTCTCTTATCGCCTTATTAGCAAGTGCTTTTGCAGTTTCTTCCTCGTAATAGATAACTTCAACATCATTATTTTTTAGAAGTTTCGCAAAGGCATCATGTTCCTCCTGTGCGGCTTTTAGAAAAGGAACATCGTCAAAGAGAAGTCTTTCCATTGTGTATGGTGTCAATGCCTCGATTTCCTTTCCGGGCCGATGAAGCAAAACTTTGTTCAATTTTCCTATTTCAGAGTAATTGTGTATTCCAGGTTCCATAGGCCCTCCTTATGAAAGAGTCGCAACGACAACTGCCTTAATAGTGTGCATTCTATTTTCAGCCTCGTCAAAAACCTTTGAGTTTTTTGATCTAAATACTTCATCCGTTACTTCTCTAATATCATATCCAAGCGCCTTCTGTTCTTTGGCCATGGTAGTTTCAAAGTCGTGGAAAGAAGGAAGACAATGCATAAAAATAACATCAGGGTTCAAAGTCGCCTTTATCATTTCCTCATCAACACGGTAAGGCGTAAGCAATCTTACCCTTTCCGGTATTTGTTCTTCTTCTCCCATTGACGCCCAAATATCAGTATATAAGACATCTGCATTTTTTAAGCATTCCGGGTCAGAGGTTACTTCAATGCACGCCCCCGTTTCTTTAGCCACAGCTTTTACCTCATTTACAACCTGTGGGTCAACTTCGGCAACCAATTCTTTCGGTCCATATGCTACAAAAGTCATGCCCATCTTTGCACATCCTTGCATCCATGCGTATGCCATATTGTTCCTAACATCACCGCAGAAAACCACCTTAATCTGCTTCAGCGGTTTAGCAATATGTTCTTCTATGGTCATCATATCTGCTAAAATTTGTGTCGGATGATCTATATCCGTTAATCCATTGAACACCGGAACACCAGAATATTTCGCCAATTGAACAACTACATCTTGGTCAAAACCTCTATACTCAATACCGTCATAAAACCTTCCAAGAACCTTCGCTGTATCCTCTAAAGACTCTTTCTTCCCCATTTGAGAGCTTCTGCTGTCCAGATATGTTACATTTGCACCTTCCTCATGGCATGCAACCTCGAAAGCACATCTTGTTCTTGTAGAAGTTTTTTCAAATAAAAGGCATACAGTCTTACCTTTTAATAAATCGTTTTGTATTCCCGCAATCTTCTTACTCTTAAGTTCTTTTGCCAGATCGATTAGATATCTAATTTCTTCAGGCGTAAAATCCATCAAAGTCAAAAAACTGCGTCCCCTTAAATTTACTGCCATTTTTTATCCTCCATAATAATTAGTTATGCTTTTAATATTTCCCGAAATGTTCTCAAATATTATGGAGAAAATAAATACACCTACTTCGGAAATCACTTCCAAAGCAGGTGTGAATTGTAGCTATTCGTCTTTTTTTGCTGGCTTTTGTCCGTGATACTGGTAATAGCACACTTCCATTCGGCCGTTGAACAACTTTCTTCTTCTGTCAGCAGGTCTTGCAAAGACCTTTTCTTCGATGGTTTTATCTGGTGTTATCGCAAACATGGACCATGTTTTATTTTTCTTCAAAAATTCATTAAAACCTTTGTAAAGTTCGTCCATAGATTCTCTATCGCCGATACGTTCTCCGTAAGGAGGATTTGTGACTATAATTCCACCTTCTTTGCCTTCAGACTTGATTTTTCCGCCATCTCCAAGA
>JAFYPY010000103.1 GCA_017547345.1 Bacillota bacterium
AACAATCGCTCTTTCTCCCATACCATAGATGAGTAAGTCAGCTTTAGAATCCAGTAATACTGAACGACGAACATTATCGCTCCAATAGTCATAATGACCAAGTCTTCTTAAACTTGCTTCAAGGCCACCTATAATTACAGGTATACCTTTGTAGGCTTCTTTCGCCCTATTTGCATAGACGATAACTGCTCTGTCCGGTCTATTTCCACCTTCTCCGCCTGGAGCATATTCGTCTTTCTTTCTCTTATGCTTAAATACTGAATAATTGTTAACCATTGAGTCAACAACACCACTATTCACTAAAAAACCAAGTCTTGGTTTACCAAAACGTCTAAAATCATCTACAGACTTATAATCAGGGCGCGCTAAAATAGCCACTTTATAACCGTGACTTTCTAATACTCTTCCGATGATTGCTGTACCAAAAGAGTGGTGGTCTACATAAGAGTCACCAGTTACTAGGACGAAGTCAACCTCATCCCAACCTCTTTTTTGCATATCTTCTTTTGAAATAGGTAAAAACATAGCGTATCCTCAAACAACACTAAATGGGGTACGCGATAATCGCGCCCCCACTAGTAAATTTCTTTTAAAAAATATTTTATCTTAGTCCCTTATCGTAAGGAATACCTTCTGCCTTTGGAGCTCTTGAGTGCTTTGAAGTGAAGGCAAGTACAATCATTGTTACTACATAAGGTAACATCTTGTAATAAGCAGAGTTAATATTTAATGCATCTAGGAAAGGAATTAGTGGAATTGAATATACTAATGTTCTCATAAATGCGAAGAATATTGCTGCTAATACAATCTTTCCAGGCTTCCACTGACCGAAAATCATTACAGCTAAAGCTAAGAAACCGAAACCAGCTACACCTGTATGACCATTACAGTTAGCATCCATGATACCAACTACATAGTAGAAACCACCAACACCAGCTAAGAAACCGGAAATTGTAACGCCTGCATAACGCATTGTGTATACATTGATACCTACAGAGTCAGCTGCGTGTGGATGTTCACCACAGGCTCTAAGTCTTAAACCAAAGCTTGTCTTGTAGAACACAATAGTTAAGATTGCAACGATTGCAAAGCCTACATATACAGTAAGGTAAGTATTCTTAAAGAACAAGTCACCAATTAGTGGAATATTGCTTAAGCCTTCTACTTCTTTGATGTAGAACTTTAGGCTAGTAGTAACACTGTCACTGTTAAATGTCATCTTGCAAAGTAATAATACTAAAGCAGGAACGAACATGTTCATTGCAGTACCTGTGATAGTCTGGTCTGCTTTCATGTTGATGGCTGCAAATGAAAGTAGTAATGAGAAAAGAATACCACCAACAGCAGCAACAACAGTACCTAATAAAAGCACAATCTGAGCGTTCTCTGAAATAGTTGGGAAGAAGTAAACGAATAGGCAACCTGTGAAAGCACCAAATAACATGATACCTTCAAGAGCTAGGTTGATAACACCGCTTCGTTCACTGAACATACCACCGAAAGCTACTAATAGCAATGGAATTGCTACTGGAAGTGTACTCTGAATTAAATAAACTAATACGTCCATAAACTACACCTCCGTTCCTTTCTTTTTGCTCAGCTTGCTTAACTTGTTCTTAAGAATTGCACTCATGAACATAGCAAATGCTGAGAAGTAAATGATAATCGCAACTACAACGTCAACGATTTCAGGCTTGAAGCCATATAGGCTGGCAAGAGTACCGCCGCACTTTAATAATGAAATAAATAGTGCAGAGAACACAATACCAATTGGATTTGATGCACCTAGTAATGCAACCGCGATACCATCAAAACCTTCACCTGCAATAACGTTGATTGGCTCATATGTCATTGAGCTGCCTGCAATAGTTGCTGGGGCAAGAATTGCAAAAGCACCACCAAGACCTGCAAGACCACCTGCAATAACCATAGTTAAGATAATATTTTTCTTGCCGTTCATACCAGCGTATTCTGCACCATGCTTATTGAAACCAGTGGCTCTTAATTCATAACCAAAAGTAGTCTTATATAGAATAATGTAAAGGGCAACTGCAATAGCAATAGCAACAACAATTGCAATGTTAACGCTAGAACCTGTAATTCCTAAAGAAAGAAGTTGTACTGATCCTGGAAGATAAGCAGTTCTAGTCATTGAGGAAACATACATAGCACCGTTGTTCTGTACCCACATATCTACAAAGTACATACCAATATAGTTAAACATAATAGAAGTAATAACTTCGTTTACATTAAAGTAAGCTTTGAAGAATCCTGGAATAAATCCCCAAACCATACCACCGATCATACCAGCAAGTATTGCTACGATACAGTGGATAACTGGTGGAAGATCAACCATAAATCCTACATACATTGCCCAGAACATACCCATAGTAAACTGTCCTGAAGCACCGATGTTGAACATACCCATCTTATAGGCGAATCCTACAGCAAGACCAGTCATCATAATAGGAGTTGCATAGTAGAATACGTCTGGAATTCTTCCAAGTCCGCCAATAAGAAGCGCATACATACCTGTTCCAGCCTGAACTGGATTAGCAAGAAGCATTACAACAAAACCGAAGAATAACCCTAAAACAGCGGCTAAAACAGCGGCTTTAATGGAGTCCATAGCTGATGAATTTGTAAAGGACTTTAAACTGTTTAGAGTAACAGCATTCTTTTTATTCTCTTTACTCATGCATAGCCTCCTTTCCATCTCTCTTAGCTCCGGCCATGTATAAACCTAATTCTTCAACAGTAGTTGTCTTAGGATCAAGTTCTCCTACGATTTCGCCTTCATACATAACTAAAATTCTATCACTTACATTCATAACTTCGTCAAGTTCTAAAGATACTAGTAATACTGCCTTGCCAGCATCTCTTGTAGCAATAAGCTGCTTATGAATATATTCAATAGCACCAACGTCCATACCTCTTGTAGGCTGAACTGCAACTAAAAGCTCGTGTTCTTTGTCGATTTCTCTACCTACGATTGCTTTCTGCTGGTTACCACCAGACATACTTCTCGCAATAGTAATCGGACCCTGTCCACTTCTTACGTCATACTGTTCAATAATCTTTTCTGCATAATCACGAACAGCATCTCTCTTAATAAAACCATTCTTCTGGAATTCTGGTTCATAATAACGCTGAAGTACGATATTGTCCTCAAGTGAATAGTCAAGAATTAAGCCGTGTTTATGTCTATCTTCTGGAATATGGCTCATACCAGCATTTGCTCTCGCACGAATGTTTGCCTTAGTCATATCCTTTCCACAAATGCTAACGCTACCAGATTTAATCTTATCAAGACCTGTAAGTGCCTGTACAAATTCAGTCTGTCCGTTGCCATCAATACCAGCAAGACAAACGATTTCTCCCGCCTTTACATCGAAAGATACGTTGCTTACAGAGTCATGACCGCCAAGCTTTGACTGAACACATACATCCTTAACAGATAATACAGTTTCGCCAGGCTTTGCGTCAGTCTTGTCAACTTTAAAGTTTACATCTCTACCTACCATCATCTTGGAAAGTTCTTCCTTAGTAGTATCCTTTATGTCAACAGTACCAACATATTTACCTTTTCTTAAAACTGTACATCTGTCAGCAACTGCCATAATCTCGTTTAATTTATGTGTGATGAAAAGAATAGACTTGCCTTCTTCAGCAAAGTTTCTCATAATTTTCATCAGTTCTTCGATTTCCTGCGGAGTTAATACTGCAGTAGGTTCGTCGAAGATAAGAATTTCGTTTTCACGATAAAGCATTTTAAGAATTTCTACTCTCTGCTGCATACCAACAGAAATATTCTCAATCAAAGCATCTGGATCCACCTTAAGACCATACTTCTGGCTTAAATCCATTACTTTCTTTCTAGCTTCCTTCTTCTGGATGAAGCCCATTTTGTTAGGCTCAACGCCCAAAATAATGTTTTCTAATACAGTAAATATTTCAACCAACTTAAAGTGCTGGTGAACCATACCGATTCCTAAATCGTTAGCATCGTTTGGGTTATTAATTTTTACAACTTCTCCGTTTTTACGAATTTCACCCTTTTCTGGCTGATATAAGCCGAAAAGTACGCTCATTAAAGTAGACTTACCAGCTCCGTTTTCGCCAAGTAAAGCGTGAATTTCGCCTTTTTTAAGTTGTAAAGTGATGTCATCATTTGCAACAATACCAGGGAATTCTTTTCTGATATTAAGCATTTCTATGATATATTTGTTATCCACGTTTATCTCTCCAATGTCTTTTTTATTTCAAAAAAGAAATGGGGGAAGTTCCCTTCCCCCTAACTTTAACTATCTTACAGTAACTGTAACCTTTGTTAAGGATAATCCCTGAGTTAATTCAGCAGCTGTAGCATAGCCGTCAGTATTAGCAACTGTAATTGTTCTAATTGGATCAACTGTTCCGTCAACTAAAGTCTTGAATACCTTGTCATATGCAGCCTTGTCAAATGTAGTAAATCTGTCAAACGCATTGTCGCTGGATCCATCAAGAACTACTGTAGGAAGACCTGTACCGTCATTTGCAGCGTTGAAGTAAGTTGTCTTACCAGCATATGTATCGAATGTACCGTCCTGAATAGATTCTAATACGGAAACTACAGATGCGCCTAGACCCTTAACAGCAGATGTGATAACAGTTTCACTGTCGTATCTCTGGTCAACGTCAACACCGATGGACTTAGCTTCTGCTTCTGCAGCAGCGGAGAATACGCTCTTACCTACAGAACCACCGCAACCGAAGATAACTTCTGTTCCCTGCTGGAACATTGTCTTAGCAGTAGCCTTGTTCTGGTCAGTTTCAGCGAAGTCACCAGTGTAGTGGTAAATTACGCTTACGTCTACGTTTAATTCCTTAGCAGCTGCATCAGCACCCTGAAGGTAACCATAACCGAATGCCTGTACTGCAGGAACTGCCATACCACCCATGAAACCAAGCTTAGTCATGCCGTCTTTAACTGCAGCGTAACCAGCTAAGTAACCGGATTCTTCTTCAGCATACATGATGGAAGCTACGTTAGCTTCTGTCTTGTATGTAGCGTAGTCAGCAGTGTGAGGTGCACCATCGATGATGATGAACTTAACATCTGGGTACTTAGTCTGAGCTTCGTATACAGCTACTTCGAATAAGAATCCTGGACATACAACTACATTAGCTCCGCCTTCAACAGCTAAATCGATTGCTGCTAAGTAACCAGCATCAGAAGCTTCTTCTGGCTTAATGTAACGATAGTCTACATTTTCCTTCATTCCATTTGCTTCAGCAAATTCGATAACACCTTCCCAAGATCCCTGGTTGAAGGACTTGTCGTCGATATTACCCTTGTCAGTGATTAGAGTGATCTTTAAGTCAGAATCACTTCCGCTACCACCACAAGCAGCAAATGAGAATACCATTACTAGGATTAATAATACTGAAAGTAATTTCTTCATTTGTTTTCCTCCTAAATGAATCATCAGTTTTCTCTTAAATTTGATTATAATATAAAGGAACAGAAAACAAAAGATTTTTTTAGTACAATTATTAGTTTTTTGACATTTTTTGCATAAAAAAACTCACCAAATAATAAGTTGGTGAGTTTCAAAACGCTTATTTGTTTTTCTTTGCAGATTAAAAAATTATGCTGTCTTTTTTACAGTTCTTAATACTAATCCAAGAACTAAACCTACAAAAGCAGGAACAATCCAGCCCATACCTAGGCTTGCAAAAGGCAGAAGAGAACCAACGCTCATAATTGCCTCTCCGTTTATTAATGCAAATACGCCTGCAGGCAATGAATTTACTAAATCAAATAATGCAGCAACTAGCGTAAATCCAGTAACGGAAGCATAAACACGCTTATCGTGATCAAAATATTTGCCAAATAATGCAAGTAAAATTAATGTAATCGCAAGAGGATATAGGAACATCAATACTGGAATTGAGTACTGAATAATTGCATTTAATCCTAGATTTGCAATCAAGAATGCAACTACTGTGAAAATAACAGCCCATACTTTGTAAGAAGGTCCTTTAGGGAATACTTCCGTAAATGTTTCAGCACAGCTTGTTGTAAGTCCTACTGCAGTCTTTAAGCAAGCAAAAGTTACAGTTGCAGCCAAAATAAAGGCGCCAATTCCTCCAAAGTAGTGGTTTGCAATTACATATAAAGCTTCTGCGCCATTAGAACAAGTTGCAGTAAAACCTCTGCTCTGTACACCTACTACAGTGATGCAAACATATATGATGCCCATCATTATACAGCTGAAGATACCGGCCTTTACAGTGTTTGTCGCAATATCTTCAGGTCTTTCGATACCTAATCCCTTAATTACATTGATTACAACGATACCAAAAGCAAGAGAAGCTAATGCGTCTAATGTGTTATATCCTTCTAAGAACCCATTGAAGAACGCTCCTGTCTGATAATTTGCCTCCGGTTGCACATCTGCAATGGCTGCTCCCGGCGAAAGGAATGCTGCAACAACAAAAATAGCAAGACAGGCCAAGAATAGTGGATTTAGGATTTTTCCGATCCAAATCATAATTTTGCCTGGTTTCAATGAGAATGCAAGTACAGCAACAAAGAAAACTCCAGAGAAGATGGCAAGAGCTAATGTGGATGAAACATTTCCCCCTACAGTGTGTACAACACCAGCTTCAAATGGAACGGTTGCACAACGCGGAATAGCAAAAAGTGGCCCAATAGTTAGGTATAAAGCACATGTGAAGAATACTCCGTATCTTTTTCCAACCTTACTGCTTAATTCCTGAAGGCCGTTGCTCTTACTTATACCAAGTGCCGCAACACCAAGTAACGGTAAGCCTACTCCAGTAATAACGAAACCAATAATTGCAGGCCACACATTGCTACCTGCCATCTGTCCCATATATACAGGGAAAATCAAGTTGCCTGCTCCAAAGAACATACCAAATAACATGCTAGTTATAGTTATTGTTTCAGATAGAGTAAGGCTAGTTTTTAGATTATTGTTATTCATTTTTACCCCCTACAAATAGTTCCTTATACAAAGACTAAGCCATTGAATCTTGTCCAATGGCTAATCACGCTTAATCAGTTTATCATTTAATAATATAAATTTCAAGTTAAGGTTTTATTTACCTTTAAGTCCAAATATAACAATGCTAACAATTATGATAATCCCACCTACAATAGTTGATATTCCTGGCACTTCATTCAGAATAATTAACCCTAATGCCGTTGAAATAAGTGGCGTCAAAAACTGGTAGTTTGTAACATCGCTTGTCTTTTCTGCAAGAGAAAAGGCTTTGCTCCAAAGAAGATAAGCCGTTGCACTAGGCATGCTTCCCAAATATACAACTACTGCCAAAGCAGCTATACTAGCATCGCTGGCCTGAGTAATTGCATCAGGCAAAAATGGAAGTAATAAAATTGCCCCACATGTCATACTCCATGTTACACATTCAACAGCGTTGTACCCCATCGACAGCAACTTTCTGTTCAAAAGATTGTAACAGCAAAAGACAAAAGCCGCCGCACATATCCACCACATTCCAGCAGAATACGATAGGTTTCCACCCCAAAGTAAAAGCACAGCAACGCC
>JAFYPY010000104.1 GCA_017547345.1 Bacillota bacterium
AGAAACTTAGGCGTACACGGAGCTGGTAAAGTTCTAATCATGCCTGCTGCACAGGGTACAGGAGTTATCGCAGGTTCATCCGTACGTACAGTACTTGAAGCTGCTGGTATCAAAGACGTTAGAGCTAAATCCATCGGCTCCAACAACACAGGCAACATGGCTTACGCTACAATCGAAGGTCTAAAGACTATGATGACAGTAGAAAAGGTTGCTAAACTTAGAGGAAAGACTAAGGAAGAAATCTTAGGTTAGGAGGAAACGCAAAATGAAAATGGTTAAGATTACTTTAACAAAGAGCACAATCGGCGCTTCCCCTAAGCAGAGAGCAGTTGTTGAAGCGTTAGGATTAAAGAAATTAAACAAGTCTGTAGAACTTCAGGATACTCCAGCAACTCGCGGAGCTATCGCTAAGGTTTCACACCTTGTTAAAGTAGAAGAAATATAAGGAGGTGCCAAGGATGAGATTACATGAATTAAAAGCACCACAGGGTGCAACTAAGGCACCTAAGAGAAAAGGTAGAGGTACTGGTACTGGTAACGGTACTACTGCTGGTAGAGGTATGAATGGTCAGAATTCCAGATCTGGCGGTGGCGTTAGATTAGGTTTCGAAGGTGGTCAGATGCCTCTTTACAGAAGACTTCCTAAGAGAGGTTTCCACAATAAGTGGGCTAAAGAATATGAAATCGTAAACGTTGAAGAATTAAACGTATTTGCTGCTGGTACAGAAGTTACTCAGGCTCTTTTAGAAGAAGCTGGTATCGTTAAGCAGGTAAAGGACGGCGTTAAGATTTTAGGCGAAGGATCTTTAAATGTAGCATTAACAGTTAAGGCAGAAAAGTTCTCCAAGACTGCTGTTGAAAAGATCGAAGCTGCAGGAGGAAAGGTAGAGGTAATCTAATATGGGCATGCTTAAGACCATTGCTCAGGCATGGAAAGTTGCTGAAATTAGATCCAAGATGATTTTCACTCTACTTATGTTGGTTGTTTTCCGTGTTGGATCTTGTATCCCGGTACCAAACATCAACAGAGATTTATTGGCTGAAATGTTCACAGGAGATGCAGGTCTATTTGATTTATTTGACCTGTTCTCTGGTGGTTCATTCAGTAACTTCACAATCTTTGCTTTGAGTATTACACCATACATCACAGCATCCATCATCGTTCAGCTACTTACAATTGCTTTCCCTTACTTCCAGAGACTTGCTCAGGAAGGTAACGAAGGAAGAAAGAAAATGGCTCAGATTACTAGATATATGACTGTTGTTCTTGGTTTAATCCAGGCTATTGGTCTTACAGTTGGGCTATTCTCAAAGGCGATTGTTGATAAGAGTGCATTCTCTATCATCACAATGGTATTAGTATTAACTGCTGGTACAGCCTTCTTAATGTGGCTAGGCGAACAAATTAATGAAAAAGGTGTAGGAAACGGTATTTCCTTACTAATCTTTGCTGGTATTGTTGCAAGAATCCCAAGTGGACTTCGTAGCTTATTTACAAATGTATCAGAAGGTACAATTTCCGTTGTTACACTATTAATATTTGCAGTACTTTGTGTATTAGTTATCGCAGGTGTAGTTCTTGTTCAAGAAGGACAGAGAAGAATCCCTGTACAGTATGCAAAGAGAGTAGTAGGAAGAAAGATGTATGGCGGTCAGTCTACTCACATTCCTATGAAGGTTAACCAGACTGGTGTTATTCCAATCATCTTCGCGTTATCCTTACTGCAGTTCCCATTAACAATCACATACTTCTTCCCTAATACGGCGTTCACTGACTTTGTTACAAAGTGGTTATCACCTGCAGGAAATCCAGGAGTATGGATTTACGGTGTATTAAACATCGTGCTTATCATCGCGTTTACTTACTTCTATGCGGGCATCTCATTTAACCCAGTAGATGTAGCAAACAACTTGAAAGCAAACGGTGGCTTTATCCCTGGTATCAGACCTGGTAAGGCGACTGAAGAATATTTACAGAAGGTAATGTCAAGAATTACTGTTGTAGGTGCTATCTACTTAGCAGCAGTTGCAACATTACCAACTATTATAAGCGTTTTAACTCCGCTCAATATTCAGTTTGGTGGTACTTCCCTTCTAATCGCAGTAGGGGTTGCACTTGAAACTGTAAGAGCACTTGAAAATCAAATGCTGATGAGAAATTATCAGGGCTTTCTTAAATAGGAGGTAACGAAAAATGCTTAGAACAATATTATTAGGACCTCCGGGAGCAGGCAAGGGCACTCAGGCGGTAAGAATCGTAGAAAAGTATAATGTACCTCATATTTCCACTGGCGATATCTTCAGAGAAAATATCAAAAATGGAACTGAACTTGGCAAAAAAGCTCAGGAATATATGAACAAAGGTGAATTAGTGCCAGACGATTTAGTAATCGAAATCGCAACTACAAGACTTCTTGCAGATGATTGCAAGAATGGATTCTTACTTGACGGATTCCCAAGAACAGTTTATCAGGCTGAAAAGTTAGATGAATTCTTAGCTGCTCACGAGTCAAAGATTGACAAGGTGCTAGATATTTCTGTAGAAAAGGAAGAATTGATGACAAGATTAACTGGCAGAAGAGTATGCAAAGCATGCGGTGCTAGCTATCATGTAGTAAACATTCCTCCTAAAAAAGAAGGAATCTGTGATGTATGC
>JAFYPY010000105.1 GCA_017547345.1 Bacillota bacterium
ATTTTAGGAGAAAGGGGCGCAAAAATTAGAAAGAAGAGGGGCAAAAATGGAAAAGCTGCTTCAAATACATAATATTACTAAGATCTTCGGTGAAGGAACCATAAATGAAAAAGTTGCAATAGACAACTTGTCTTTAACACTAGAAGAGGGAGACTTTGTAACAGTAATCGGGAATAACGGTGCAGGAAAATCCACATTGATGAATGCAATAGCTGGCGTTTTTCCTATGGATGCAGGAAAGCTTGTAATTGGAGACAAAGATGTCACAAAGCTAGCTGAACACAAGCGAGCTAAATACATAGGAAGAGTATTTCAAGATCCACTTAAGGGGACAGCTTTTGATATGACCATCGAAGAAAACCTTGCGATTGCTGCGTGTAAAGCGAAAAATAGAGGTTTACAACCCGGAATTACAAAGAACGATAAAAAGGCCTTTAGAGAGCAATTACAGGTCTTAGACATGGGTTTGGAAGATAAACTTACTCAAAAGGTAAAACTTCTTTCAGGAGGGCAAAGGCAGGCGTTGACACTTTTCATGGCGACTATGGCGGAACCCAAAATCCTATTGCTAGATGAACACACTGCGGCTCTTGACCCAGCAGCAGCAGAAAAAGTTCTTGCCTTGACTGAAAAGTTTGCTCGCAAAGAAGGAATGTGTACTCTTATGATTACTCACAATATGAAAGACGCCTTAAAATATGGAAACAGAACTATTTTAATGAAAGATGGTAAAATTGTTATGGATATTAAGGGTGAGGAAAGAGCAGATATGACCGTAGAGAAGCTAATTTCAAAATTTAATATCGATAATGATAGGATGATGTTGTAGTTATCATGCATTTTTCACATAATTTTCTCTTAAAAAAATTGAAAAATAGTGATTTTTTATATATAATGTTTTGAGAAATGTAAATGATAAAGAATATGTATAAAAGTTTACATGCTAAAGCAAATAATGTATATAAATAAATAATAGAAAAGGAGAAAAGTGAATGGGATTTGCACAAGAAGTAGGCATTGACCTTGGGACAGCCAATGTCCTAGTGTATATAAAAGGAAAAGGCATTGTACTTAGCGAACCATCAGTAGTTGCAATTAACAACGATACTGATGAGATTCTTGCTGTTGGTGAAGAAGCTAGACAAATGCTTGGTAGAACACCTGCAAACATAGTTGCTATTAGACCTCTTAGAGATGGTGTTGTATCCGATTACGACATTACAGAAAGAATGCTAAAATATTTTATAAGAAAGACTTGTGGAAGCGGAAGATTCTTCAAGCCTAAAATCATGGTATGCGTGCCAAGTGGCGTTACTGAAGTCGAAAAGAGAGCAGTTCGTGAAGCTGCAGAGCAGGCAGGAGGCAAGGATGTTTTCTTGATGGAAGAACCCGTTGCTGCGGCTATTGGTGCAGGACTTGACATCTCAAAACCTGATGGTGTAATGGTAATCGATATAGGCGGTGGTACTACTGATATTGCTGTTATTTCTCTTGGAGGAATCGTTGCAAGCACATCTGTTAAGATGGCAGGCGATAAGTTTGATGAAGCCATCGTTAAGTATATGAGAAAGGCTCATAAGCTATATATCGGTGAAAGAACTGCAGAAGACTTGAAGCTTACAATTGGAACAGCTTTCCCAAGAGAAGAAGCCGTAATTAAGGAATGCAGAGGTAGAGACCTTGTTACAGGTCTTCCTAAGAGCGTGGACGTTTCTTCAGAAGAAATCATGGATGCCCTTGAAGAACCATTACATGAAATCTGTGAAGCAGTTCATAATGTTCTTGAAAGAACACCTCCTGAACTTGCTGCTGACATCAGTAACTCTGGTATTGTTGTTACTGGTGGTGGAGCATTGCTTTACGGAATTGACAAGAGAATTGAAGATAGAACAGGAATCAAGGTTATTATTGCCGAAGATCCTAAATCATGCGTTGCAATAGGTACAGGAAAGGCTTTAGATCAGCTAGAATCATTAAAGTCAAACTACCTAAACAAGAGAGCACCGTATCTATAAAAAAGTTGCAGCGTTCTAAATAAAGGACGCTGCTTTTGTTTTAGTAAGAAAGTAGGAAAAAATGAAACTTGAATTAATTGCAACTTCCACATTTGGGCTAGAGGCCCCTGTTAAAAGGGAACTTGAGGCCTTGGGTTTTAAGATTCTAAAATCAGAAGATGGTAAGATTACTTTTCAGGGAGACGAGAGAGGCATAGTTAAGGCAAATCTATGGCTTAGATGTGCAGATAGAGTTCAGATAAAGATGGCAGAATTTAAGGCTCTTGAGTTTGAAGATCTTTTTCAGCAAGTAAAGGCAATTCCTTGGGAAGAATGGATACCACCGGAAGGAAAGTTCATAGTAAATGGATCTTCTGTAAAGTCAAAACTTTCCAGCGTTCCAGCTTGCCAATCTGTTTCTGAAAAGGCCATTATTGAAAGGCTCAAAGAGATTTATGGAATTGAGTACTTTGAAAAAACAGGTGCTCTTTACGACATCAAGATTACTCTTCTTAAAGACAGGGTTACTGTTACTTTGGACACAACTGGTCCGGGGCTACACAAAAGAGGCTATAGACAAAATGCAGTAATTGCACCAATAAAAGAAACTTTGGCTGCAGCAATGATAAACCTTTCCTTTTGGAGAAAGGGAAGAATCCTAGTAGACCCGTGTTGTGGATCTGGGACTATCCCAATAGAAGCTGCGATGATAGCAAGGAACATAGCGCCGGGGCTAAATAGAAAGTTTGTATCAGAAGAATGGGAAGCTATACCTGAAAAACTTTGGAAGGAAGAACGAAAAAAAGCCTACGAAGTTATAGATTGGGACTCTGAACTTGAAATATATGCTTACGATATTGATAGACGCGCTTTGGAGGCAGCAAAAGAGAACGCCGCAGAAGCAGGGGTTGAAGAAGATATAATTTTTACTCTTGGAGATGGCGGAAAAATCAAGTCTGAAGGCAAAGAAGGTGGAATTATAGTCACAAATCCTCCTTACGGAGAACGTATCGGCGATAGAGAATCTATGGACGAACTTTACAAAGGTTTTAATGAATTTTTGAAGAAAAA
>JAFYPY010000106.1 GCA_017547345.1 Bacillota bacterium
GAATTCTTCTGGGCTAACCTTAACTTCTGTATAATCTTTTAACCATTCAAGTGAAACTATCATTTCTCTTTATCCTCCCTATTTGAACTGTTCAATGAAACGCATGTCGTTTTCGTAGAACAATCTGATATCATCAATTCCGTATTTTAGCATTGCTACTCTTTCTACACCCATACCGAATGCGAAACCAGTGTACTTTTCTGTGTCGATTCCACCAACTGCAAGTACGTTTGGATGTACCATGCCGCAACCTAAAATTTCAATCCAGCCGCTACCCTTACATACTCTGCAGCCCTTGCCTCCGCACTTGAAGCAGGATACGTCCATTTCTGCTGAAGGTTCAGTGAATGGGAAGTGATGTGGTCTGAACTTTGTCTTAGTGTCAGGTCCGAATAACTGCTTAGCAAAGCTGTCTAAAACGCCCTTTAAGTCAGCCATTGTGATGCCTTCGTCTACTACTAGGCCTTCTACCTGGTGGAACATAGGTGAGTGAGTAGCGTCAGCAGTGTCACAACGGAAAGTTCTACCTGGAGCAAATACTCTGATAGGTGGTTCCTGGCTCTTTAATGTTCTTACCTGTACAGGAGAAGTCTGAGTTCTAAGTAATGTATCTTCTGTGATGTAGAAAGTATCAGTCCAGTCTCTTGCAGGGTGGTCAGCTGGCGCATTTAGACCATCGAAGTTGTTGAATACAGTTTCAACTTCAGGACCTTCTGTCAAAGAGAATCCCATGGACTTGAATACCTTGGAGATTTCTTCCATAGTTACAGTTAATGGGTGCTTGTTACCAAGCTTGTTAACCTTACCAGGTTCTGTAACGTCGATAACTTCTGCAGCAAACTTTGCCTGTTTTTCTTTTTCCTTAAGTTCAGCAATCTTTTCAGCTAATAGCTCTTCGATTTCTGCTCTTACCTGGTTAGCAGCCTGACCAAGTTCCTTTCTTTCTTCAGGGGAAAGCTTACCCATTGATTTTAAAATTTCTGTAAGAGCGCCCTTTTTACCTAGGACTTTAACTCTTGTTTCGTCTGCTTCCTGTAGGGAAGTAGCTTTTTCTAACTGTGCTTTTGATTCTTCAAGAATTACTTTTAATCTTTCTTGCATCTTTTTTTAACCTCTTTTTCTAACAGATTCATACATGATAATTGCAGCTGCTACTGCAGCATTTAGTGATTCGATGCTACCTTGCATCGGTATTTTTATTTTTACATCGGATTTTGCAATTAAATCAGGGTCTATTCCATTCCCTTCATTTCCTACAATCAAAGCGATGTTATCCTCTAAGTCTTCTTCATAATAAAACTTGCTATCGTCTAGACAAGTAGCTGTAAGTTTCTTTTTTGTTTGTCTGCAAAATTCTACAAGCTGGTCATTATCCTCAACAAAGATAATTGGCACTCTAAATAGAGATCCCGTTGCAGAGCGCACTACTTTCGGTGAAAAAACATCGGCAGTCCCCTTCATCGCAACTACCAGTTTGTACCCAGCTGCATCGGCAGTTCTTATGATTGTGCCGATATTGCCCGGATCTTGAAGCCTGTCCAAAACGACAAAATTCCCCGGTGACTTGTTTTGAATAAACTCGTCCAGGGAAGGAGTTTGTTTCTTAACTGAAGCGATTATGCCTTGGCTGGTTTCTGTTTGGGCCAGTTCACCAAATAGTTTATGGTCCACAACATAGACTTCTTTGTCTTCCATCCAAGGCCTCATAAATCGTGACTCATCACCCATGCGGATTAAAATTTCTTTGAATTCTGCTCCGTTTTTGTAAGCCTCTTCTATGAGGTTCTCACCTTCAATCAAGTAAAGACCAAATCTGTCTCTATACTTTTTTGTCTCAAGTTTCTGGAAATTTTTAAATATTTGATTGTTCTTTGAAGTAATTTCTCTCATTTCGAACAAATTCCATTCCATATAAATTTATCACAAGAGCCGGTTTATATAAAACCGGCTCCAACTAGCTATTTAAGGAAATCTGGGATTTCAAATTTTGAGCTTCCGCCCTCTTCATTCAAAAGATCCTGAAGTGTACGCTCAGTTCCTGCAAGCCCTTCAACTTGTCCAAACACAACTTCGTTCTCCTCTACCTTAACAGGTTCTGCTGCCTGCGGTGTGATAACAGGTTCATTAACTTCAAGTCCAACTGTAGGTGCAGCCGGCTTTTCTTCTTCCTGCTGTGCTAATCCTTCGTCGAAGCCTGTAGCAATAACTGTAATAGAAACTTCATCTACCATTTCTTCACTTACAGCAGCACCAAAGATTAGGATGCAATCTCTGTCAGCCTGTTCTTCAATCATACTTGCGATTTCGCTTACTTCAAGCATTCCTAAATCATAGCCGCCAGCAACATAAAGAAGTATTGCCTTTGCGCCTTCAATTGATGTTTCAAGTAGCGGACTTTCAATTGCTTCTCTAACAGCGTCCTTTGCTCTGTTTTCGCCCTTGCCATGTCCTGTTCCCATATGTGCAATGCCTCTATCTGTCATAACAGACTTGACATCAGCAAAGTCTACATTGATAAGTGCAAAGTCAGAAATTAAATCAGAAATTCCCTGCACGCCCTGTCTGAGCACATCATCTGCCATTCTGAAAGCATCTAGCATAGATGTATTCTTCTCACAATTTTGAAGAAGTTTATCATTTGGAACTATTACTAAAGAGTCTACATATCTCTTCAAGAAGCTAACTCCAAGCTCCGCTTGTTTTCTTCTCTTAGCACCTTCAAAAGTAAAAGGTTTAGTAACAACCCCTACCGTAAGAATACCCATATCTCTTGCCGCTTTTGCAATGATAGGTGCAGCACCAGTTCCTGTACCGCCACCCATGCCTGCAGTGACAAAAATCATATCTGCTCCGTCCATTAAAGAAGTGATCTCATCTAATGTTTCCTCTGCAGCTCTCTGACCCACTTCAGGATTAGCGCCTGCGCCAAGCCCTCTTGTAAGTTTTTCTCCAATCTGCACCTTTGTTTCTGCCAAACACTTGTTTAGCGCCTGTCTATCTGTATTAACAGCAATAAAGTCTACTCCCTTTAGGCCAGCTTCCACCATGCGGTTAACCGCATTGCAACCGCCTCCGCCTACACCGATGACTTTAATGACTGCAGCTTTTTCCATTTCAGTTTCAATCTGTAGCATATTAAATCCTTCCTCCTTGGGTTTACCGATTTATCCTTTCTATTGTATCATACTC